>NZ_JALNPN010000007.1:0-193597 GCF_024520835.1 Pantoea sp. Fr+CA_20 | reverse complement strand
ATCAGATGTCACCGGCAGAATATGAAAACCAGTATTATCAACGGCTCGGAAGTGTCTAGATTATTCGTGGCGATTCAATAACGATAAAATGTATCACGCGAGACGCCCATGATTTTACAGGCTTTCGACACGTTGCTGAGCTCTTCAGCAAGATTGAGCAAACCTGTTTTGTGTTTGATGACGGGATTGGTAGTATGAAGCATGAGAGTTACCTCTTGTTTTGTATAAGGATTCGACACCCATATCAAAACTGGTAACTCTCAACCTTTCAAGGTCCATTGTCAGATCAAGTCGAGACTAATACACCATAGCTATGCCATATTGCGCTTGAAGTTCTCAGCCTGTTCAAAAATCTCTTTATACACTTCGTCTCGATCAATCGGTGGGTAGCCCCACTCATCGAGTAAGATAATTAAATCAAAATGCAGTTCAGCTTTGATATCGTCTCGCTTGTTCCAATCGGTGTATTTGGCTTTATCATCAATGACTTTCTTCACCTCTTTAGATAAATTAAGCAGTTTATCTTCAGGGTAGGTAAAGTCGTACTTATGAGCAAGTGAGATCAGAATGTCGTAAAATGCTTTTTCTTCAAAATCTATTCCCATCTCACTAAACGATGTCATTTCTGCACGTAATTCATTGTAGAGGTTGATAATTTCATCAGAAAAATCATTTATCACCTCCGAGCGAAGCACATTTTTTTCATCTCGTTCATTGTACTTTTCGACCAAGAGATTCATCTTCTTAGTGAAGTCTAAGCCTTTTATTTTATTAGTTTTTTTGAACTTATCAATCGCTTTGACAAGCATTTGTTGCAGCAGTTGCAGCTTGGTGTTTGGCTGTTTAACCATTTCCAACTTAGCTAGATAGTCATCATCAAAAATATCGATTTCACCACCCTCTTTTTCACCTAGCTTGAAGATCTCATCTACCCCATCACTAATAAGCGCATCTTTAACTAGTTCTCGAACTCTATGGTTCATTTGCTCTACATCTGGCGCATCACCTGTAGTGATCTTAAATACAATGGTTCGAATAGCTAGATAGTAATGAATCTTATCTTTATGGGCTTTGGTCAGCTCACTGCTCCCCACACAAATGTCATAAGCCGATTTAAGACGCTTGGTAAGAGCCATAAAGGTGTTTTCAAACTTGTTCGTTCTTAACGCAAAATCAGCTGATGCATTCAGGCAATGCAACTGTTCTAATGGTGTGCCGTTGAAATAAGGCTTAGAGTCGAGCTTATGGAATAGTCCATCTAGCAGGCTGAGGTGATCTTTAACGATAACGACCGATTGCTTAATGTCTTCTAAGTTCTGATCTTGCCCTGCTGTATATTGGGAAAGTGCAAGGTTCATCTGCTTTTTAATGCCGATGTAATCGACTACTAGGCCATTCTCTTTCCCTTCAAATTTACGGTTTACTCTCGAAATAGTCTGGATCAAGTTGTGCTTTTGCAGAGGCTTATCAATGTAGATAGTATCGAGGAAAGGTACATCAAAACCTGTTAGCCACATATCCACGACAATAGCGATCTTGAAGTTAGATTTACCGTTTTTAAACTGCCGATCCAGCTCTTTGCGGTATTCCTTGTTGCCGAGTTTATTCCATAGAGTTTTATCATCATCTTTATCACGAGTCATAATCATTTTAACCCGTTCCATTGGCTTAACTTTCTTCTTATCACTTTCAGATAAAGCCGCACCGTCTTCACATACTTTCACTTCATCCCACTCAGGGCGAAGAGATATTAGTTCTTTGTAGAAGTAATACGCGATTTCACGGCTACTACAAACGAACATTGCTTTGCCTTTTTGAGTCGTACCTTCTTCAACACGATTCTCATAATGCTCAACAAAGTCCTTTGCTATGGCTTCGATGCGGTCTGGATCGCCCAGTATGGTGGACATACTGGCCATTGCTGTTTTACTTTTATCTATTTGATATTCGTTCGCCCCAGCTTCTTCACAAGCTTTGTAGTATTTCTCTACTTCATCAAGCTGACGGCCATCAAGCAGCACTTTTGCTGCTCGACCTTCATAAACAATTCGGACGGTAATTTCGTCAAAGACTGATTCAGTCATCGTGTAGCTATCTACGACCGCACCGAACACATCCAGCGTTGCGTCAATTGGTGTTCCCGTAAAGCCTACATACGTAGCGTTTGGTAAGGAGTCGTGTAGATACTTAGCAAAACCGTAAGTCTTCTTCACACCGTCTTCTGTAACGGTAATTTTTTGCTCCAGATTGATTTGACTTCGGTGTGCTTCATCCGAGATACAGATAACGTTAGTTCGTTCCGTCAGTAGCTCAATATCTTCGGTAAATTTATGGATGGTAGTAAGAAAAACACCGCCACTTTTACGCCCTTTAAGGTGTTCTCTCAGTTCAGCACGACTCTCTACGCTAATGATATTCTGATCACCCACATAGCCTTTCGCATTGGTAAATTGGCCAGATAGTTGATCATCGAGATCGGTACGATCGGTGATAAGAATGATTGTCGGGCTACCCAACTCCACATCTTTCATCAACAAACGAGATAAGAACAACATTGTGTAGCTTTTACCGCACCCTGTTGCTCCAAAGTACGTACCACCTTTACCATCACCACAAATCAACTGGCCTTGATTATCAAAGCACTTCATATGCTGCTTAATATTGGCAAAAAGCTTAGTTGCGGCATAGTACTGAGGGTAACGACAAACTATTTTTTCTTGTTTGCTTGACGTGTCTGGAAGGTAGATAAAGTGACGAATAATTTCAGTTAGCCGTTTCTTGTTATACAAGCCGCTGATCATTGTAAAGAGCGAGTTAATACCGTCTTTATCAAGTTTCTCATCACCCGTAATTTTACGCCAAGAGTAATAGAACTCGTATGGGGCAAAGTAAGACCCCATTTTGTTATTTACCCCATCACTAATCACGCACAAAGCGTTGTACTTGAACAACTCAGGGATGTCTCTGTTATAGCGAGTAGTCAGCTGTTTATAAGCATCGAAAAGTGTAGCATCTTCCCGTATGGCGCTTTTAAACTCAAACACCACAAGCGGCAAACCGTTGACGTAGATAATTCCATCAGGGACACGAACCTCATATCCCTGTATTTCCAACTGATTGACGATACGATAGCAGTTGCTACTTAGCTCAGCATAATCAATAAGCTGGATGTACAAATCTTTTTGACTTGCATCTTCACGCTTTAATAAAAAACCATCAGAGACAATCTTCATAATTGCTTTATTGCTATCGTAGAGATCCGAAGCAGGAAGGTATTCAAGCTTATGGATGATCTGTTCTATTTCGTAGGCGGTGATGCCTTCCGCTTGGTAGCGTTTAGCTAGAAATTCACGAAGATCGGACTTAATCAGCACATCTTCAAGTGCCCGCTTGATCACCTCGCCACGAGTATGTGAGTAGCCTTCTTTCCTTAGCAGTTCAATGATGGCTTGTTCTAGTCTTTCTTCTGTGAATTTCATTTTTATTCCATTGACATTCTTTGTTGTAGAATTTTCAGCAACTTGATTAGTGCTTTATTTTGTTCTTTTTTTATCATTATCTTTTTAATAACACTCGCAGTAATTTCTTGATAGATATTTGAAACATACAAAGAAGGCAATAATATTCTCCTTCCCTTCATATCGGGAGCTGTCAATTGCCCTTGTGCAGACGCAGCGCTATCGAAGCGAAATTGTTTAATAGACTCAAATAGATAGTTCAAAAGCTTCTGATTTTCAGGTGTGACGACGATCAATCTCACAATTGGAAAAAATGGTTCTAATCTTAAAACCGTATATCCAATAATTGCTCCTCGTGCCGATACGGTAATACTTTTATCCAATATTTTGGCTTTATCAGTATATCCATACAAACCTTCATTTTCTGTACTATTCGCATAAATTGGGATGCTATAATCATCAGAAACCGAATCAGATACAAGATTTGGTCTGTCGCCCCCGACTTTTATATCTGCTAATGTCCCTAGTTCAACAGTTCTCCATTCCTTCGGAATTTTAATATCCAATTCATCACAATCTATCATCTGACCACCACACGATTTATAAGGCTTTCCCTCTAATTCAGGTTTACCAATGGATTTAGAATATTCTTTGGATATTGGAAACTCAAAATCGACAAACCACTGTTTATAAATGGCGTGGGTGGCACATTCTAATTTTTGAATAATTTGTTCATTCAAAATAATTATTTCACTAACAACCTTGTATTCACGAACAATTTCACGCTGTTTTTCGATGGATGGAATAGGCATTTCCATATCGCAAAAATCAGCCCAACTAAATCCTCCCCGAACGCTATTATCAGTCATAAACCAAGCGTTACGGTCAAATTCAGAACGTCTGCACCACATCATTAGATACTCAGGCAAAAGCTCTTCTTCATCTTTTACCTCAAACACCACGTATGCTGGCGATACAATGATCAGTTCATCATCCTCAAGCATCGAAATTGGTAAAACTTCATCACGCCCGACGTGCATTGGGTTAAATGCAAACTGATTTTTATTAACAACTTGGTATGTGCTAAGGTCAGTTCCATTAATATTAGCTACCGATGGCATAAAGTGTTTATTGATGTTTATCCCTTTAAGTAAAGAGATAAATCCATCTGTATTTTTTAGTTTTAATAGAGTGACATAATCACCAATGCGCTTATAGTTTGATCTCATAACCCAGTCCTTCAAATACAGACAAAAGTTCAGATTTAGACTTCTCTTCTTGCTTTAACAGCGTCGTAAAGTCGTCTCGTATTTGGCTCATTTTCTGATCGAAATCAACATCTTCATCGTGATTCTTAAATTCAATGTACTTACTTGGAACCAGTGAATAGTCTTTTGCAGCAATCTCTTTTTTGGTTGCAGAGTAACAATACTCAGCAATATCTTGGTACTCTGTTTCGGCACGAACTTCCTGCCAAGTGTGAAGCGTCTCAGCAATATCTGCGATCTTTTCGGGAGAGAACTGGACGTATTTTTTCTCAAACGGCTCACCGTGTTTACGTAAGTCCATAAATAGCACTTTATCTTCCCTGTTACGATAGTGACGGGTCAGATCTTCATGTGGAACAGTGCGCTCTCTTTTGTTCTTGTTAATCACCCAGAGCGTCACGCTGATATCAGTGGTATAGAACATTTTCATAGGCAGAATGATAATTGCTTCCACAAGACCATTCTCAACAAGCTTCTGACGAATCGCTTTTTCCGCTCCATCGCCTGACAAAGCACCATTAGCAAGGATAAAACCCGCAACACCACTCTCAGATAGCTTCGAAACCATATGTAAGATCCAAGCGTAGTTTGCATTACCTATTGGTGGTGTTTCATAACCATCCCAACGATAATCATCAACTAGTTCATCAGAAGCTCGCCAATCTTTTTGGTTAAATGGAGGATTCGCCATAATAAAATCAGCTTTAAGGGTTTCGTGTTGATCATTGGCAAAGGTATCTTTTGCGGCTGCACCTAGGTTGGCTGAGATGCCACGAATAGCGAGGTTCATTTTCGCTAGTTTGTACGTTGCGCCAGTGTACTCCTGGCCATATACAGAAACGTCTTTCTTATTTCCTTTGTGGTTTTCAATGAACTTCATTGACTGAACGAACATACCGCCCGAGCCGCAACAAGGGTCATAGATCTTGCCTTTGTATGGCTCAATCAGCTCTGCAATTAGGTTAACGATGCTCTTTGGCGTGTAGAACTCCCCCTTACCTTTACCTTCTGCTATTGCAAAATTAGCGAGGAAATATTCATATACTCGACCCACCACATCTTCATGAGGATTCGCTAGTGTGTCGATGTTGTTAATCACATCAATCAGAGCGGATAACTTGCTAACATCCAAACCAAGGCGAGAGAAATAGTTATCTGGTAATGCCCCTTGTAGTGCTTTGTTTGTTTTCTCGATCGTGCTAAGGGCGGAATCAATCTTCAGCGCAATGTCTTCTTGTTTTGCGTTCTTCTGAATAAAGCTCCAACGGCTCTCTTCTGGAAGGTAAAAGACATTGTCCTTAGTATAAGCAGGAACCATATCAATGTGCTTTTCTAAACCCGCATCAATCAGTTTTTGTCTCTGTTTTTCAAAGGTATCGCTGATGAACTTAAGGAAAATCAAACTTAAGACGATATGCTTGTATTCGGACGATTCAACACTACCGCGCAGCTTGTTTGCCGCATCCCAGAGTGTTTCTTCAAATGATTTTTCGCTTTTCTTTCCTGCTGGTTTTTTAGCCATGTTTTTGTTTGCCATGAGAGATTTCAGTAAATTTTACCCTAGTATGAAACTGACGACTAGGAAGTCATCAAGGTTATAAAATTGTGGAGAAGAGGAGCTGAGATTGCTCTTGCCCCACCATCTCTAACAGCTTTTGCCTCTAAGTTAACGTCGCCCGCTGATGTAAGCATCCCGATTCACCGAGCGCAAGATAACCGGTGATTGTAGTGAGTTCAAACGTGAATCCGCTCAGCTTGTACTCGACCAGAACTACACCGTGGCTGAAGCCGCTAAAGCCATGGATATTGGCCTTTCTGACCTGCTCCCCGTTGATTAACACACCGCGATGTTAGTAATGTCTTCATAAGCCACATGAGGACATCCCCATGAAGAAGCGTTTTTCCGACGAACAGATCATCAGTATTCTCCGCGAGGCCGAAGCCGGAGTTTCTGCCCGTGAGCTCTGCCGTAAGCACGCCATTTCCGAGGCCACGTTTTACACCTGGCGCAAGAAGTTTGGCGGCATGGAAGTCCCTGAAGTGAAGCGGCTCAAGTCGCTTGAAGAGGAGAACGCCCGTCTCAAGAAGCTGCTCGCTGAAGCCATGCTGGATAAGGAGGCGCTTCAGGTGGCTCTTGGCCGAAAGTTCTGACGACAGACCAGAAGCGGGAAGCAGTGGAAGTCATGTGTGAGGCCGCAGGTCTGTCGCAACGTCGTGCCTGCAGGCTGGCAGGTTTGTCTCTGTCGACTTACCGTTATTCGGCTCAGCGTCCGGCTGCTGACGCGCAGCTGTCTCTACGCATCACAGAGCTGGCACTTGAGCGCCGCCGCTTTGGTTACCGGCGCATCTGGCAACTACTGCGTCGGGAGGGCCTTCACGTCAACCACAAGCGGGTATACCGCATCTATCATCTCAACGGCCTGAGTGTAAAGCGCAGGCGACGCCGCAAGGGGCTGGCGACTGAGCGGCTTCCGCTTATTCGCCCGGATGCGCCGAACCTGACATGGTCGATGGATTTTGTCATGGATGCACTTGCCAGCGGCCGCAGGATTAAGTGTCTGACCTGTGTGGATGATTTTACGAAGGAGTGTCTGACGATCACCACGGCATTCGGGATTACAGGCGTTCAGGTGACACGTATTCTGGACAGCATTGCGCTGTTTCGTGGCTATCCTGCAACGATAAGAACTGATAAGGGCCCGGAATTCACCTGCCGCGCGCTCGATCAATGGGCCTTTGAACATGGTGTTGAGTTGCGCTTAATCCAGCCGGGCAAGCCAACGCAGAACGGATTTATTGAGAGTTTCAATGGCCGCTTTCGGGATGAATGCCTGAATGAACACTGGTTCAGCGATATTCTACATGCCCGGGAAATCATTAATGACTGGCGGCAGGATTATAACGAGTGTCTACCACACTCATCGCTGAATTACCTGACGCCGGCTGAATTTGCAGCCGGCTGGCGAAACGGGAAATATGAAGAAAAACCAACTGACATTACTAACTGAAGGTTGTATCTAATCCTGGGGGCAGGTCATTTCCACGATGACGCGCTGGGTAAAACAGCTTCGTGATGAACGTCAGGGTAAAACACCCAAAGCCTCCCCCATCACACCTGAGAAAATAGAAATACGTGAATTAAAGAAAAAGCTTCAACGCATTGAAATAGAAAACGATATTTTAAAAAAGGCTACCGCGCTCTTGATGTCCGACTCACTGAACAGTTCTCGCTAATCAGCGAACTCAGGGCGCGTTAGCGTCGCGGTTTTAGTAGTAGCCATGTCACACTCCCGAATAATGCCTGCAAATGTACTGCATTATACAGTATCATTTTTTTTGAAAAATTTAGTTTTCAATGCATCAGTTCTAATGCTCAAACCATCAATATAATTCCCATACCACTGCAACATCTCTCTTCTCTGTTCCAGATACTGTGCATGGTTATACGTCCCACGAATCGTGTTTTTGTCTACATGCGCTAACTGCAATTCAATCCATGCCGTGTTGTACCCCTGCTCATGCAAAATGGTACTCATCGTGTGTCGAAATCCATGCCCTGTCGCCTTTCCGTGATACCCAATTCGCTTTAATACCTGATTAATACTCGCCTCACTCATCGGCTTGGCTGCATCGTTTCGCCCCGGAAACACCAGAGAATAACGTCCTGTCACCGCCTGTATCTCTCGCAAAGCGTCAATGACCTGAGTAGATAAAGGCACGATGTGAGGCCGTCGCATCTTCATGCGCTCCTTAGGCACTTCCCAAATCCCTTTATCCAAATCGAACTCTTTCCATTCAGCAAGGCGTAGTTCAATAGTACGTACGCCAGTCAGCATCAGAATCCGCGTAGCAAGTCGAGTAATTGGACTACCGGTGTAATTCTCCAATGCCTGTAAAAACGCTGGCAACTCATCAGCGAGTAAATGAGGGAAGTGTTGAGGTTTTGGCGTTGCTAATGCACTGGCAAGATCGGCAACTGGATTGATCTCCGCCCTGCCCGTCACGATGGCATAGGTAAACACCTGCTTACAGGCTTGCCGAATTTTACGCAGCTTATCCAATACTCCGCGCTTTTCTAACTTACGTAGCGTCGTCAGCATCTCTAGCGGTTTGATTTCAGCTATGGGACGCTTACCAAGATCCGGGAAGATGTCGTTTTCAAACGCTTCCATCAGATCATCGGCATAACCTTTCGACCATCCCGGACGCTTGTACTCATGCCATTCCAGAGCAAGCGCTTTGAAGTTGTTCTCAATGGCAATTTTACGGGTTTGCTTATCAACCTTCTTCTGCTCACCTGGATCGATGCCGTTGGCAATCTTTCTCTTAGCTTCATCACGACGTTGTCTGGCTTCGGAAAGCGAGATCTCAGGATAGACACCTAGCGCCAACGTTTTCTGTTTGCCATCGAAGCGATACTGCAGCCGCCAGTATTTAGAACCGTTCGGATGCACCATCAAGTGCATCCCTTCTCCATCGGTGATTTTGAAAGCCTTATCGGTAGGCTTCGCACTTCTGACTTTTACATCTGTTAGCGCCATTGGCTGCTCCCCATCACTGGATGTTGGTACAAAAAATCATTGAACGGGGTTGTACCAACACATATACCAACAAAGATTACTTGATGTGGGTTTATGTCGATAGACTCAGGTTGAATTTGAATGCCTGATGTTGGGCTAAATTATTGAATTTTAGGCATAAAAAAAAGACGTCGATTGACGTCTCTTGATATGGATTTGGTACGCCCTACAGGATTCGAACCTGTGACCTACGGCTTAGAAGGCCGGTGCTCTATCCAACTGAGCTAAGGGCGCGGAGAGGTTGCGTCGAATTATACGGTTGAACGCTGTAACGTCAACGTTTTTGCCGCGGTGGCGCGGTAAGTGCCCAGGTAATAACCAATTTCCACTAATGGCGGTCGCGCCAGGCACTGAGCGACACCAGATTACTCACCTCGGTGGTTTCCCCTTCCAGCTCAATGCCCTGCTGCGTGACGCGCGCGTTATACTGCTCGCGCAGCGCGTTCAGCTCCTGGCTGTCGGGTTCGAGCTGACGCAGAAAACCCAATGCCAGTAACAGTTGCTGACGAGTGAGCGTGGCAGAAAAACCTGCGCCGGTTAACACGCTGTGCCAACGCCGGATATTTTCGTCGCTGCCATCCACAATCAGTACCTGCCAGATCAAAAGTACCGCCGCGCCATTATTTAAATGCGCTTCGTTATCGCCGGCGATGTAGTCGGTAAACTCTTTCGCCGCCTCTTTACCCATCTGCGACAGCATTGATTCAATATGTACCGGCGGCAGTTGCAGCCGCTTGCTGAGCGCCTGCGCAGCATGGCGAGAACCGGCAGTCAGCAACTGAAATCCTACAACAAACACCACAGCCAGGGTGGCAATCATTAACCAAATCATCACGTCATCCAGTAAATTCCCTGTCAGGCATCATAAGCGTTAACCCGCACTTTCGTCACGGCTAAATATCGTCAACCACCCTGCAACAAGAATCTCTACCTGACAGCCGGACGCGCTTCTGACAAAATAGGTGCCATCCCCGACTTAAACTCAACACAGTGGATTTACGCTCTGATGGCAGCAAAAATTATTGACGGTAAAACGATTGCGCAGCAGGTACGGCTTGAGGTTGCAGAAAAAGTAAAGCAACGCCTGGCCGCCGGAAAACGTGCACCGGGTCTGGCAGTCGTTCTGGTGGGTGAGAACCCTGCATCGCAGATCTACGTCGGCAGCAAACGCCGCGCCTGTGAAGAAGTGGGCTTTATCTCCCGCTCTTACGATCTGCCCGCCACCACCCGCGAAGCCGAGTTGCTGCAGCTGATCGATAAACTCAACAACGATAAAGAAATTGATGGCATTCTGGTGCAACTGCCGCTCCCGGCAGGCATTGATAACGTCAAAGTGCTGGAGCGCATCACGCCCGATAAAGATGTAGACGGCTTCCATCCCTATAATGTAGGTCGCCTGTGTCAGCGCGCCCCCAAGCTGCGCCCGTGCACGCCGCGCGGCATCGTTACGCTGCTGGAACGCTACAACATTGATGCGTACGGCCTGAATGCCGTGGTCGTCGGTGCGTCGAACATCGTGGGTCGTCCAATGAGCATGGAACTGCTGTTAGCGGGCTGCACCACAACCGTGACGCACCGCTTTACCCGCGATCTGCGCCATCACGTTGAGCATGCCGATCTGCTGATCGTGGCAGTGGGTAAGCCCAACTTTATTCCGGGCGACTGGATCAAACCGGGTGCGATCGTTATCGATGTCGGTATTAACCGTCTCGAAAACGGTAAAGTCGTCGGTGATGTGGATTTTGACGCCGCCGCTGAGCGCGCCTCTTATATTACGCCCGTCCCTGGCGGCGTGGGGCCGATGACGGTAGCAACCTTAATCGAAAATACCTTACAGGCATGTGAAGAGTTTCACGATGGAGAGCAGGCATAATGGCGACTTTTTCTTTGGGTAAGTTCCCACACGTTGATCTCTGCGATCTGCTGAAACTTGAAGGCTGGGTGGAAAGCGGTGCACAGGCCAAAGTGGTGATTGGTGAAGGTGAAGTCCTGGTCGATGGGGAAGTCGAAACCCGTAAGCGCTGCAAAATTCATCAGGGGCAAACGGTCGAGTTTGCCGGGCAGCGCATCACCGTCGTGGCCTGATCGTCAGGTGCCCCGCTCGGGGCGCCTTAAAGCTGTGCTTCTCCCACTATCCGTGTTTCCCCATTCATCTGCTCCAGCTCAATGTGATTCACCTCTGCATGCTGCGCAATCAGCGCGGCCAGCCTGGGTGAATGGCTGGTGATCCACAACTGACTAAACTGACTGGCTTCGGCAATCAGTGCCGCCAGGGCCGGTAGCAGATCCTCATGCAGGCTGTTCTCGGGTTCGTTGAGCGCCATAAAGGCTGGCGGGCGCGGGCTGAGCAGCGCGACCACAAGGCACAGGAAACGCAGCGTCCCGTCAGAGAACTCGGCGCTTTCCAGCGGACGCAAAATGCCCTGTCGCTGCATCAGCATCTGGAAACGACCGTTCTGGACATCCACCTGAAATTCGGTATCAGGGAAGGCTTTAGCTATCACCTTATAAAGCAACTCGTGATGACCCCGTTCGACAATGGTTGCCCATGCCGCCGCGAGGTTAGCGCCATCGTGCGCCAGAATGGGGGCGCGCACGCCAATTTGTGGCGCACGAATCGGCGAACCGGGCCAGACGGCAAACTCATGATAGAAGCGCCACTGGCGCAGACGTTCACGCATCTGAGAAAGTTCGGGATAGCGGTGTGGCTCACCAAGTTGACCAAACAGGGACTCTTCGGGATGCAGTACCGCCGGATAGCTTACGCGCTCCCCCTCTACATTGTGTAAAAAGGCGGTCTGATTCGTGCGCTGCATAATACAGGAAGAAGGACGTCGCTGCTGGCCACTAAGCCAGATGTGTTCTTCTTTAACCAGCGGATCGAGGTTGAACAGGCTGGTCTCAAGCTTCTGAGGAAACCCCACCGCAAGCTCAAAATCCATGTCATCCATCAGGACTGAGAGGATGAGTCGGCTGGCATCCTGACGACGAGCGCTGCGATGTAGTTCCCCTGCCCACATGACTTTTTGAATACCGCCCTCTTCTGCCAGCGCTAACGCCAGGCGACCATTGGCGGCCTCGTGCAGCAGGCGCACCGCCTTATACAGGTTGGATTTGCCACAGCCGTTCGGTCCACTTACCACGTTCAGTTGCTGAAGCGGCAGAATCAGATCACGTACCGAACGAAAACCACGAAGGTGAATCTGTTTTATCGTCATAGACAAAAAAGGGCGATGGCTCGTCCTCTCCTGTGTTGCCTGTTATTTGCGTCGCCAACTGGAGCCCTGGGGGCCATCTTCGACAATCACGCCAAGCGCGTTCAGCTTGTCGCGGGCCACATCGGCCTGCGCCCAGTCTTTAGCCGCACGCGCATCAGCACGGGCTTTCACCCAGTGTTCGATTTCCGCCACTTCATCATCATTGCCCTGAGCGCTGCTTTGCAGAAACACTTCTGGCTCCTGTTGCAGAATACCCAGCACGTTGGCGATTTCACGGAGCTTAGCGGCCAACGCATTGGCTGCCGTCATGTCTTCGCTTTTCAGACGGTTCACTTCACGCGCCATGTCGAACAGCACGGAATAGGCTTCCGGAGTGTTAAAATCATCGTCCATCGCCTCGCGGAAACGGGCCTCGAAGGCTTCGCCGCCGTGGGCAACCACGTTACGATCGGTATGACGTAGCGCGGTATAAAGACGTTCCAGCGCCGCGCGTGCCTGGTTCAGGTTGTCTTCGCCATAGTTGAGCTGACTACGATAGTGACCAGACATGAGGAAGTAGCGCACCGTTTCGGCATCGTAATGCTGCAGCACGTCGCGCACGGTAAAGAAGTTATTCAGCGACTTCGACATCTTTTCACGGTCAATCATCACCATGCCGGAGTGCATCCAGTAATTCACATACGGGCCATCGTGGGCGCAGGTGGACTGGGCGATTTCGTTTTCGTGATGCGGAAACATCAGGTCAGAGCCGCCGCCGTGAATGTCGAAATGCGCACCAAGCTGTTTGCAGTTCATGGCGGAACACTCAATGTGCCAGCCCGGACGACCCTGGCCCCAGGGCGAAGGCCATGAGGGTTCGTCCGCTTTAGACATTTTCCACAGGACGAAATCCATGGGATTACGCTTCACATCCGCCACTTCCACGCGGGCACCGGCCTGAAGCTGGTCCAGATCCTGACGCGACAGCGCACCGTAGTCCACGTCACTCAGCACATCGAACATCACGTCGCCGTTATCCGCAACATAGGCATGACCACGGGCAATCAGCTTTTCCACCAGTTCGACGATTTCAGGAATATGGCGCGTGGCGCGCGGTTCTAAATCCGGCGGTAAGATGCCCAGTGCATCAAAATCGCTGTGCATTTCGGCGATCATGCGATTAGTCAGGGTTTCGATGCTCTCGCCGTTCTCGTTGGCGCGCTTGATAATTTTGTCATCGATGTCGGTAATATTGCGCACATAATTCACGTCATAGCCGACGTAACGCAGATAGCGCGATACCACATCAAAAGCCACAAACGTGCGCCCGTGCCCAATGTGACAGAGGTCATACACCGTGATGCCGCAGACATACATGCCGATTTTGCCAGCATGAATAGGGGTAAATTCCTCTTTTTGTCGACTCAGGGTGTTATAAATCTTCAGCATTGGGGTTTCCGTAGTAAGCGTGCGTAACGCACCGTTTTAAGTATCCTGATATTGTGCCGTATTTTTATCTGTCACGCGATGCAAAGCAAGCCAACTGCGCAGCCTGGCTGACGTATTATCGGAAATTATGATATAAGAACGTTCGAGAAAAAGGCGTGTGCACCCTAACAGCGCACCCTATGCTACTGACGACAACCTTTACAGGACGAAAAAAATGGTAACTTTCCAGACTAACCATGGCGATATCGTGATCAAGACCTTCGATGACAAAGCGCCCGCAACCGTAAAGAACTTCCTGGATTACTGCCGTGAAGGTTTCTACGACAACACCATTTTCCACCGTGTGATTAACGGCTTTATGATTCAGGGCGGCGGTTTTGAGCCTGGCATGAAGCAGAAAGCCACCAAAGAAGAGATCCGTAACGAAGCCAGCAACGGCCTGAAAAACACCAAAGGTACGCTGGCGATGGCGCGTACCTCTGCACCGCACTCTGCGACCGCACAGTTTTTCATTAACGTGGCTGACAACGACTTCCTGAACTTCCGTGACGAAAGCCTGCAGGGCTGGGGTTACTGTGTGTTTGCAGAAGTGGTTGAAGGTATGGATGTGGTTGAGAAAATCAAAGCCGTTTCAACCGGCCGCAGCGGTATGCACCAGGACGTACCGAAAGATGACGTGATCATTCAGAAAGTGACCGTCAGCGAGTAATGCCGCGCACGCTGTTTATCGCAGATCTTCATCTGTGTCAGGAAGAACCGGCGATCACCGCCGGTTTTCTGCATTTTTTACAGCGCGAAGCCCCACACTGCGACGCGCTCTATATTCTGGGCGATCTGTTTGAAGCCTGGATCGGCGATGACGATCCTAATCCCCTGCATCAACAGGTCGCTGAAGCCCTGCGTGCCGTGCCCGTTCCACTGTATTTTATCCACGGCAACCGCGATTTCTTGATCGGCCAACGCTTTGCCCGCGCCAGTGGCATGACGCTCTTGCCTGAAGAGCGCGTGCTGACGCTTTACGGCCATCGACTGCTGATTATGCACGGCGATACGCTGTGCACCGACGATGCTGGTTACCTGCAGTTCCGTGCCAAAGTGCACAATCCCTGGATTCAACGCCTGTTCCTGGCGCTGCCGCTGTTTATTCGCAAACGCATTGCAGAACGCATGCGCGCCAACAGTAAACAGGCCAATCAGCATAAGTCGCTGGAGATTATGGATGTGAATCAGCAGGCCGTCGTGGAGGCCATGTTGCGTCAGCAGGTACCGTTGCTGATTCATGGTCATACGCACCGCCCGGCGATCCACGATCTGTCGCTAAATGGCGAACGCGCGCAGCGTGCCGTACTGGGTGCCTGGCACAATCGGGGATCAATGATTCAACTGGATGCCAGCGGGATTCAACTGATCGATTTCGACTTCTGACAGGGCGAATCGGTTAGCTTCTCATCCTGGAAGGGATGGGGATAGTCTGCGCCAAATTGTTCGCGCCATGTGCGCTCAATTCGTGCTCTGTCCGTCTGGATGATCTCTTCCCGCGCCAGGTATGCCATGGCTTCATGCGCATGGCGCAACGCTGCAGCCTGGTACGCATCAGGCCAGGCGACAGACAACATTCCCAGCGCCTTAAGTAACCGTAACTGCACCTCTTTTATCGCCGCGCCGTCTCGCGCTACAGGTGAGAAAAAATCATCGAATAATGCGTCTACTGACAAGGGCGCGACGTGAATGGCGGGGTAGATCACCGTTGGCACCGCACATTCGCGTGCATAGCAGGAGAGTATTCTGACGGCTCGCCCGATCACATCGATGGCGGTGCCAGGGTCATTAGTCGCAGGCGACAGCGCACGCGAGGCGATTTCTGCCATCACGCACAGGCAAAAACGTGGATCCTGCGCGAAAGTGCGAGACGCGGCTATAGTCAGGGCAGACAACATCAGTTTGCGTTGTTCCGCAGACAGGGCGTGGGTGACAAACATGGCCGGGCGGGCGGGATGAACAAAAAATCCGGGTTGCGCGACCAAGTAAATATGTACAGGGCTG
The DNA here is from genome assembly GCF_024520835.1 of Pantoea sp. Fr+CA_20. Lineage (NCBI taxonomy): Bacteria > Pseudomonadati > Pseudomonadota > Gammaproteobacteria > Enterobacterales > Erwiniaceae > Pantoea > Pantoea sp. Fr+CA_20. The sequence goes on along the minus strand of NZ_JALNPN010000007.1, from coordinate 177,602 downwards.
TCTTTAATCGCCTTATGTAGCCTGTCCATATCAATATGCTGAACATAGCCAATAGCGTCCGAATAAACAGCAAACGTGCCCGCAGGTTGACGATCGCTTTCCCGCCAGGGCCTGGCGCCGAAACAAGAGGATTGAGCTCGCGCGCTAAAAACATCAAGCGCCATGCGTTCCACACGTGAGGTCGTTTCATCTACGCTGCCAAGCGAGGTGAGATGGTGAATCCAGCGCAGAAGCGTCACCAGAATTAATGCAATAACCACCAGCGTGACCGCAAACAGGATCACTCGCCCCTGTTCACCATAAGCTCCCATATTCAGTGCGATGATGCCGACCAGACTAAACAGGAATGAGCCAATAAAGGCCGCGAGAACATTTTGTGTTGTACTGTCTTCAACGACCAGTTTCGTGGCTCGCGGCGTAACATGTGTGGTTGCTGAACCAAACGCCGTTACCATCGTACTTAAGGAAAACGTGGTGACCGCCAGCATGCTGGACGCCAGAATATTCAGGATATTGTCCACCGCGTCAGCACCGACCTTTACCGAAACCGAGGGTGGAATCGCAGATTTAAAGACAATGGAGGCCAGGGCGCTGACAACTGCAGCAAGGGCAAATAAAGTTGCCCTGAACCACAGTTTCCTGCCTGTTTGTCTGAAAATCAGTTGCCAGCGTGAAATCATCCTGTTCCTCTTTGTGTCAGTTAACGTCATTCCTTGCCAACCGGGTGCAGCGCGGCTCATCATGTCAGTCACCTTGCAACACTGTTAACTAAAGTTCAGCGTTTCTCGCGCGTCAACGTCAGAGAACAGAATGTCGATAAAACCCTAAAAGCACCACGTGTAATCCCGACGCAACCGTTTTCCTTGTGCGCTTCCCATGCTATTCTCTGTGCCCTTCAAAACCTGTCCGCCTGGTCAGGTGTGTTTTCATTCACAGGAGTTGACCGCATGTCGTCGAATGCCGCCCCGGCCCGCATCGCTGTTGTTATGGGTTCCAAAAGTGACTGGTCCACCATGCAGTTCGCTGCGGAAATCCTTTCCAGCCTGGACGTGCCCTTCCATGTGGAAGTGGTTTCAGCGCACCGTACCCCAGACAAGCTGTTTAGCTTTGCCGAAACGGCCGCAGATAACGGCTTTCAGGTCATTATTGCCGGTGCCGGTGGCGCGGCGCACCTGCCTGGCATGCTGGCGGCAAAAACGCTGCTGCCGGTGCTGGGCGTGCCGGTACAGAGCGCAGCACTGAGTGGCGTCGACAGCCTGTATTCTATTGTGCAAATGCCGCGCGGCATCCCGGTGGGTACGCTGGCGATTGGTAAAGCCGGTGCCGCTAATGCGGCATTGCTGGCTGCGCAGATTCTGGCGATTCACGACAGCGCGCTCGCATCTCGTCTGGCCAACTGGCGTCAGGCGCAGACCGATGAGGTGCTGGCTAACCCGGACCCGCGGGAGGAAGCATGAAGCCGGTTTGTGTACTGGGTAATGGTCAGCTTGGCCGCATGTTACGCCAGGCGGGCGAGCCGATGGGCATTGCTGTGCATCCGGTGGGCCTGGATGCCGATCCCGCCGCCCTGCCTATAGCAGAAAGCGTGATTACCGCCGAGATCGAACGCTGGCCGGAAACGGCACTGACGCGTGAACTGGCGTCTCATTCAGCCTTTGTGAACCGGGATATTTTCCCGCGTCTGGCCGATCGCCTGACGCAAAAGCAACTGCTGAACCAGCTCAACCTGGCTACCGCGCCCTGGCAACTGCTGGCAGACGAGAGCGAATGGCCCGCCATTTTCAGTCGTCTGGGTGAGCTGGCAATTGTTAAACGTCGCACCGGTGGCTATGACGGCCGCGGTCAGTGGCGATTACGCGCCAACGAAACAGCAACCTTACCCGACGACTGCTACGGCGAGTGCATCGTCGAGCAGGGCATTAACTTCTCAGGTGAAGTGTCGCTGGTCGGCGCGCGCGGTCACGATGGCAGCACCGTATTTTATCCCCTGACACATAATCTCCATGAAGACGGCATTCTGCGCACCAGTGTCGCCTTCCCGCAGGCGGATGCGCTACAGCAGCAACAGGCTGAAGCGATGCTGAGCGCTATCCTGCACGAGCTGGACTATGTTGGCGTGATGGCAATGGAATGTTTTGTCACACCGCAGGGTTTGCTGATCAATGAACTGGCTCCCAGAGTGCACAACAGCGGACACTGGACGCAGAATGGCGCATCAATCAGCCAGTTTGAACTGCACCTGCGTGCGATTCTGAATCTGGCCTTACCCCAGCCGGTGGTGATTGCGCCCTCGGTGATGGTCAATCTGATTGGCACCGCCCTCAATCCAGACTGGCTACAGCAGCCGCTTGTGCATTTGCACTGGTACGACAAAGCGGTGCGGGAAGGACGTAAGGTAGGTCATCTCAACCTTACCGACAGCGATCACTCCCGACTGAAAGCCGCGCTGCATGCGTTGCTGCCCCTGCTGCCTGCTGAATACGCCAGCGGTCTTCACTGGGCCACTGCCTGGCTTTAAGGACGACAATCGCCGTGCGCCGCATGAGTGCGCACGGCGTTTTTATGCGGCGTCGAATTTCCTGAACAACGCGTTGCCTTTCAGCAAACGCACGCCCAGCCAGCCCCCGCACAGCGACAGTAACAACGCGCCACACAAGGGCAAAGCCAGCCACAAAGTCCAGTCGGGCTGCCACGGGAAATCAAAGATTTTACGCTGTAATCCCCATAACGCCGCTTCGGCACCCACCGCCGCTGCCACGCCAGAGACCACGCCGATCAGCGCAAACTCCCACCACAATGTCGTGCGCAACAGGCGCTTGCCGGCCCCCAGCGTGCGGTACACGACCAGTTCCTGACGGCGCTGGCGCATGCCCACCTGAATCTGAGCCATCAGCAGCAATATGCCGCAGGCGGTTACCAGCACCACCATAATTTCCAGCGCCTGACTGACCTGCGTCAGCACCTGGCCGATCTGACGCATAATGCTGCCAATATCCAGCAGGCTCAGGGCCGGGAACTCGCGGTTGAGCTGGGCCAGTAGCCTGGGGTTGTTATCCAACCGGAAGCTGGTGAGCCAGGTCAACGGCTGGCTGTCGAGCGCGCCAGGCGGAAAGATAAAGAAGAAATTAGGCCGCAGACTTTCCCAGTCGACTTTACGCAGGCTGGTGATTTTGGCACTGAGCTGTTGCGTATCCCCCTCAAAGGTTAAGCTGTCGCCCAGCTTTACACCGAGCCGTTCCGCCAGGTCGACCTCCATCGATACTTCGCCCGCTTTCGGCGGCCAGCTGCCCGCCACCAGCGGATTATGCTGTGGAATAGCCGCCAGCGAGGTCAGGTTCAGCTCGCGGTTGAGCGCATTATCCCGTTCGGGATCGGCCGCTTTGCCATTTAGTTCGCTGAGGCGCATGCGGGCAATCGGATAAAAGGTTTCCGGTTTCACCTGATGAGCCTGCAGGAAGTCACGTACCTGCGGCACCTGATCGGCCGTCATATTGAGCAGGAAAAAGTTTGGGCTGTCGGCGGGCAACTGCTGTTGCCAGCGATCCAGCAGATCGCCACGCATCACCAGCAACAGCGCCAGCAGCATAAACGACAGGGAAAACGCGGCCAACTGGCTCAGCGTCATGGCGGGCTGTCGCAGCAGGCGATTAATTGCCAACCGTAGCGCCAGACTTCGCACCGTCAGACGGCGCAGAAGCAGTAACGTGCCCCAGCCAAGCAGCGCCAGCAGGCCCGCCAGTATCACCACTCCCGCCAGCAGCGCCCACAGCATTTTACTGCCGCCGACCAGCGCAGCCAGTAGCGCCACCACCACGGCCCCCATCGCCGGTAAATATATTTTCAGCGGCCAGACGGTGGCAACGGCATCACGCCGTAATACGCGTAAAGGCTGAGTCGCCAGCAACAGGCGGTAAGGACGTAATCCCACCAGCAGGGAAATCACAAACAGCGATCCGACGGCCCACACCCACGGCCACAGGCTGGCGTCAGGTAAGGATGCTGGCAGAACAGGTTTAAGCATCGCCATCAACAGGGCTTCGACCGCCAGTCCCACCGCGCCGCCCGCCACGGCTGCCAGCAGCAATACCGCCAGCCACTGACCGATAATCAGCTTTTGCAACACGCCGCGCGTGGCGCCCAGGGTTTTCAGCACCGCCACCAGATCATACCGGCTACGGCAATAATGACTCATCGCCACCGCCACAGCCGCAATCGCCAGCATCAGCGTTAACAACGCCGACAACAGTAAAAACTGCTGCGCGCGCTGCATCGAACGCCCCAAGGCATCTTCGGAATTCTCGATACTGATCCAGCGTTGGCCGGTTTTAATTTGTGGCGTTATCCAGCGATCGTAATTTTCCAGCTGCTGCGGGTTGCCAGAAAACTTATAGCGCCAGGTAATGCGGCTGCCGGGCTGGATCGCCCCGGTCTTATCGGCATCGGCCAGGTTAATCAGTAAACGCGGTGCCATCTCAAACGGATTGAAACCGCCATCCGGCTCCTGAATCACCTCTCCGGCAATGCGCAGCGTCGTGTCGCCGACATCAAGTTGATCGCCCACTTTCAGATTGAGCAGCGCCATTAAGCGCGGGGCGGCCAGCGCAGTGCCGGGCTGGGGCTTTACGCCTGGCGGACGGGTTTGCAATTCACCAAACATCGGATAGTGGTTATCCACGGCCTTCACCGACGCCAGCTGCGGCGTCTGGTCAGCAAACGTCATGGTCATAAAACTCAGCTGACGGCTGACCGATAATCCCGTTTCCTGCGCTTTCGCCAGCCAGTCGGGCGGGGCCGCCGTGCTGGTACGCAGGGTACGATCGCCCGCCATAAAGTCGCGGCTCTGCTGACTCAGCCCCTTTTCCATGCGGTCGCTGATCGATCCCAGCGCCAGCACGCAGGCCACTGCCAGCGTTAGCGCCAGCCAGACGATTAACAGTGAGGGCGAACGCCACTCACGCCAGAACCAGCGCCACATCATTGCGCCTCCCACAGTTTACCGTCACGCAGACGCAAGCGCCGGTTGCAGCGCGCCGCCAGCTGCTCGTCATGGGTAACCAGAATTAACGTCGTGGCAAAATCGCGGTTCAGGGAAAACAGCAGGTCGACAATACGATCGCCGGTTTTACGATCCAGATTCCCCGTGGGTTCATCGGCAAACAGCAGTCCTGGGCGACCGCTGAATGCCCGGGCAAGCGCGACGCGTTGCTGTTCGCCACCGGATAACTGTGCAGGCAGATGCTGCAAACGCTCGCCAAGGCCTAACTGCGTGAGCAACTCTCGTGCCTGGTCGCGGCTCTGGCGGTCGCTCTCACCGCGCAGCAGCGCAGGCAACTGGACGTTTTCCAGCGCATTTAACGTCGGCACCAGCATAAAAGACTGGAACACAAATCCCACCTGCTGCGCTCGTAAGGCTGCCCGCTGCTCTTCATTCATTTTATGCAACGGCTGGCCTAGCAGATGCACCTCGCCGTCGCTGCCGTCATCCAGACCGGCCAGAATACCTAACAGCGTGGATTTACCCGATCCCGACTCGCCAATCAGGGCGATTGTTTCAGCTGGTTTGACAACTAACTCAACTCCGGTAAGGATGGTTAACTGATGCTCTCCCTGACCCACGGACTTAGTAAGATGATGAACTTCAAGAATGTTTTCCGCTGGCATTATCCTTTCCTGTTATTGTGCTGTCTGTTGGTGTCCCGTCTTGCTGCGGCCGATACGTTGCTGGTACTGGGTGACAGCCTGAGCGCAGGCTATCAGATGTCGGCCAGTAAGGCCTGGCCCAGCCTGCTCGATAAAACCTGGCAGCAGCAGCCCAGAGTGATTAATGCCAGTATTAGCGGCGATACCGCCGCACAAGGACTGGCGCGCTTACCTGCCCTATTAAAACAGCATCAACCGCAGTGGGTGTTAATCGAATTGGGCGGTAACGACGGCTTACGTGGCTTTCCCCCGAAGGATATTGCACAAACATTAGGTACAGTTATTGAGCAGGTCAAAGCCGCCAGGGCTAAACCGATTCTGATGCAGATCCGTTTACCGGCTAACTATGGCCGTCGCTATACGGATGCGTTCAGCGCGATTTATCCGCAACTGGCGAAACAGCATGACATTCCTTTACTGCCCTTTTTTATGGAGCAGGTTTATTTAAAACCCGAATGGATGCAGCAGGATGGTATTCATCCCAATCCTGATGCCCAACCCTTTATCGCCGGACTGATGGCGAAAGAACTGACCCCATTAGTTAAGCAGTAGTTGTGCAAAAAAGGTAACACATGCAAAAAACCATTTTGATCACGGGCTGTTCGAGCGGTATTGGCCTGGTGGCGGCTAATGATCTGCTGGCGCGCGGTTATCACGTCATTGCGGCCTGCCGTAAAGCTGAAGATGTGGCGCGAATGAAAAGCCTGGGCTTTACCGGGCTGCTGTTGGATCTGGACGATCCTGACAGCGTTGACCGCGCCGCCGATGAGGTTTTGGCGCTCACCGATAACCGGCTGTTTGCCCTGTTCAACAACGCCGGCTTTGGTACCTATGGTCCGTTAAACACCATTACGCGTCAGCAATTCGAACAGCAGTTTTCCAGTAATGTGTTTGGCACCCATCAGCTTACTGTGCGGCTGCTCCCTGCTTTAAAGGCGTTTGGCAATGCCCGCATCATTAATACCAGTTCGGTGCTGGGCTTGATTTCCACGCCGGGGCGTGGCGTTTATGCTGCCAGTAAATACGCGTTGGAAGCCTGGAGCGATGCATTACGCATGGAACTGCACACCAGTGGCGTGCGCGTCAGCCTGATTGAACCGGGTCCAATCCAGAGCCGCTTCACGGATAATGTGACGCAGGGCGAGCAGGATAATCCGGTGCTGAATCCCGGTCTGGCGGCGCGATTTACGCTGCCGCCTGAAGCCATTTTACCTAAGCTGCGCCATGCGCTCGAAAGCAAACATCCACGTTTACGTTATCCGGTGACGCTGGTCGCACACGCGATGGGCCTGTTGAAACGCCTGCTGCCAGGCTGGATACTGGATCGCATAATTCGCAGTCAGTAAAGGTATTGCGCGAATACAACTTGAAGCAGGGGCGGTCGGCCCCATATTCTTTAAACATTTTCTGCAAAGAGACTTAGTCATGTCACCACACGCTTCGATTATCGACATTAACGAATCCAACCTGCAACAGACCCTTGAGCAGTCAATGCAGATACCGGTGCTGTTCTACTTTTGGTCGGATCGCAGCCAACATTGCCAGGAACTGACGCCTGTGCTGGAACGGCTGGCTCAGGAATATGCGGGCCAGTTTATCCTTGCCAAACTGGACTGTGACAAAGAACAAAGGGTGGCGTCCCAATTTGGGTTGCGCTCCATTCCCACGGTTTACCTGTTCCAGAACGGCCAGCCTGTTGACGGTTTCCAGGGACCACAGCCGGAAGACGCCGTGCGCGCACTGCTGGAAAAAGTGCTGCCGCGCGAAGAAGAGTTAAAAGCCCAGCAGGCCATGGCGCTGATGCAGGAAGGCAAACCGCTGGACGCATTACCTCTGCTAAAAGAGGCCTGGCAGCTTAGCAACAAAGACAGCGAAATCGGTTTTTTGCTGGCAGAGGTGCTGATTACTCTTAACCGCAGTGATGAGGCTGAAACGGTACTCAACGCCGTGCCGTTGCAGGATCAGGACACCCGTTATCAGAGCCTGATCGCCCAGATCGATTTACTGAAACAGGCGGCAGACACACCCGAAATTCAGCAACTGCAATCCCAACTGGAAACTGACCCGGAAAACGCCGAACTGGCGACCAAACTGTCGCTGCAACTGCATCAGGTCGGTCGTAATGAAGAAGCACTGGAACTGCTGTTTAACGTCATTAAGCGTGATCTGAACGCCGCTGACGGCCAGGCGCGTAAAATGTTGCAGGAGATTCTGGCGGCATTAGGCACTGGCGATGCGCTTGCCGCACGCTATCGCCGTCAGCTTTATTCCCTGCTTTACTGATGTAAGCAGAAAACGGGCCGAACGATTTGGCCCGTTCATCTGACAACCTGGAGGTTATATGCTCACCGTCATTCCTGTACTTATCCTGGTCGCCCTGGTCACCGTCTGGTCCGGCGTGAAAATTGTTCCACAAGGCTATCAGTGGACAGTCGAACGCTTTGGCCGTTATACCCGCACGCTTCAGCCCGGCCTGAGCCTTGTTGTCCCCTTTATGGATCGCGTCGGCCATAAGATTAATATGATGGAACGGGTGCTGGATATTCCCTCTCAGGAGATCATCTCCAAAGACAATGCCAACGTCACTATTGATGCTGTCTGTTTTGTGCAGGCTATCGATCCGGCGCGGGCAGCCTATGAAGTCAGCAATCTGGAACTAGCGATCCTTAACCTCACTATGACCAATATGCGTACCGTGCTGGGCAGCATGGAGCTGGATGAAATGCTGTCTCAACGTGACAGTATCAATACCCGCTTACTGCATATCGTTGACGAAGCCACCAATCCGTGGGGCGTGAAGATCACCCGAATCGAAATTCGTGATGTCCGCCCACCACAGGAACTGATTGGTGCCATGAACGCGCAGATGAAGGCGGAGCGGACCAAACGTGCCGATATTCTGACGGCGGAAGGCGTGCGTCAGGCCGAAATTTTACGCGCAGAAGGTGAAAAGCAGGCACAGATACTGAAAGCCGAAGGAGAGCGGACCTCCGCCTTCCTGCAAGCTGAAGCGCGCGAACGCCAGGCTGAAGCAGAGGCTCGCGCCACGAAGATGGTGTCAGAAGCCATTGCCGCTGGCGATATTCAGGCGGTGAATTATTTTGTGGCGCAGAAATACACGGATGCGCTGCAAAAAATTGGTGAATCCAGCAACAGTAAAGTCGTCATGATGCCGCTGGAAGCCAGCAGCCTGCTGGGTGCGATTGGTGGTATCAGTGAGCTGTTAAAAGAAACCCGCAACGAGTCGAAACGCTGATGGTGAGCGAGATCGTCGCACATCCGCACTGGTTCTGGCTGACGCTGGGCGGGTTATTACTGGCGGCAGAAATGCTCGGCACGAACGGCTATTTGCTCTGGAGCGGGCTGGCCGCCATGCTGGTCGGCATCACGGAATGGTTTTTGCCACTGAGCTGGACCGGACAGGGCTGTCTGTTTGCCGTGCTGACGCTGGCCAGTGTATTTATCTGGCATCGCGTGATGCGTTACCGTGAGCGCAACCAGCAGCCAAACTCACTTAATCAGCGCGGCAACCAGATGATCGGCCTGCAGCTAACCCTGGACAGCGCGTTGCAAAATGGCATTGGTCATGTTCGCATCGGCGACAGCAGTTGGCGTGTTCAGGCAGACCAGAACTTGCCGGCCGGCGCGCTGGTCGAGGTCGTCGCAGTGGAAGGGATCACCCTGCGCATTCAGTCACGCTTGCCGCCAACCTGACTGCAGCAGCCTGCCAGGTTATTAATGATGGGGCAGTCCGCGCTGTCGTTGCCCGGGCATGCCGCCGCCAGCGCCAGCAGCCGAGCGCGCATGGCGTGCAACTCTTCAATATGTGCAGCAATTTCATCGGCTTTTTGCAACGTGCGGGCTTTCACATCCGCGCTGTGGCGATCGGGATCGTTAAACAGCCCGACCAGCTCGCGGCACTCATCCAGGGTAAAACCCACCTGGCGTGCCTGCCGCAATAAATTCAGTTCATCAAGATGGTGCGAATTATAATGCCGGTAGCCGTTATCGCCGCGTAATGGTGGCGTTACCACGCCCTTTTCTTCATAGAAACGGATGGCCTTGCTGGTTAATCCGGTCTTTTTCGCCACGGCACTAATGTTCATAATTGGTTCCTTGACCTTCCCCTTGATGGAAGGTTTAACCTTAGCACCAATCCCATTTGAATGCGCAATCATGCACATCCGACAAAGGAGTCAACCATGTCAAACACGATTGTTCTGGCGCTGGACGGATTGTCCTGCGGCCACTGCGTAAAACGCGTCAAGGAAGCGCTCGAAGGGCGCGACGATGTCGAGCAGGCTGAGGTTACACAGCAGGAAGCCAGCGTGTCAGGCTATGCAGAGGCGACAGCCCTGATCGCCACCGTTGAACAGGCGGGCTACCATGCAACATTAAAAGCTGCGGGCACCCGCCCAAAGCCTGAGCCGTTGACAGCAGCAGAGCCGCCGCCGGAGGCGCTGACAACGGAGTCCCCTTCTCTTCCGGCAACCGAAAACCTGGCCGCTCACGTGCTGCTCATCGAGGGGATGAGCTGTGCCAGCTGCGTCAGCCGGGTAGAGAAAGCCCTTGAGCAGGTCAGTGGCGTGCAGCAGGCCCGGGTGAATCTGGCCGAGCGCAGTGCGCTGGTGATGGGTAACGTTGAACCCCATCAGCTGGTCGCCGCCGTGGATGCAGCCGGCTACGGGGCTGAAGTGGTCGACGACGAACAGCAACGCCGCGAGAAGCAGCAGCGCAGCGCCCGACGTGCCATGCAACGCTTTAGCTGGCAGGCAGGTATCGCACTGTTGTTTGGCGTGCCGCTGATGATCTGGGGCATGCTGGGCGACAATATGATGCTCACTGCGGATAATCACACCACCTGGCGGGTGCTCGGCATCGTAACGCTGCTGGTGATGGTGGCCGCAGGCGGTCACTTCTATCGCAGCGCCTGGCGCAGCCTGGTTAACCGCAGCGCAACGATGGATACCTTAGTGGCACTGGGCACGGCCGCCGCCTGGATTTACTCCTTCAGCGTGGTGATCTGGCCTGATTTTTTCCCGCAGCAGGCGCGCCATCTCTACTTTGAAGCCAGCGTGATGATTCTCGGCCTGATCAATCTGGGTCATGCGCTTGAGCAACGTGCACGTCAGCGCTCATCCCGAGCCCTGGAGCGCCTGCTCGATCTGACACCGGATCAGGCCAGAGTGATAACAGACCAGGGGGAAACCCTGATGCCGGTCAGTGCGGTACAACCCGGTATGACTCTGCGGCTGGTGGCGGGCGATCGCGTACCCGTCGATGGCGAAGTGCAGGAGGGCGAGGCCTGGTGCGACGAGGCAATGCTCACCGGTGAGGCGGTGCCGCAAAGTAAAACGCAGGGCGATAGCCTGTTTGCCGGCACGCTGGTGCAGGACGGAACGGTGCGCTTTATTGCCCGCGCAACCGGCGGCAACACCACGCTGGCGCGCATTATTCAGTTAGTGCGTAAGGCCCAAAGCAGTAAGCCGGATGTGGGCCGTCTGGCCGATCGTATCTCTGCCGTGTTCGTGCCGGTGGTCGTGCTTATCGCTCTGCTCAGCGCCGCGATCTGGTATATCGCGGGGCCAGCGCCACAAATGGCCTATGCTCTGGTCGTGGCGACCACGGTACTGATTATTGCCTGTCCCTGTGCGCTGGGCCTGGCCACGCCGATGTCGATCATCGCCGGTACCGGACGCGCCGCCGAATATGGTGTGCTGGTGCGCGATGCGGATGCACTGCAGCGCGCCAGCCATATTGATACGCTGGTGTTTGATAAAACCGGAACGCTGACAAGCGGCACGCCGCAGGTCACCGACGTGGTGAACTGGAACGGCAGTACGCGTCAATCGGTGCTGTCTGCGGCGGCAGCGCTGGAGCAGATGTCGGGTCATCCGCTGGCGAAAGCAATCCTTGCAGAAACAGGGGAGACTGTTCGAGCCGATATTGCACAATTTCGTACAATACGCGGCAAAGGCGTAAGCGGCATACTCAACAACAGGACGCTATTACTGGGCAATGTCAGCCTGCTGAATGCGCACGGCGTGGATTGCCAACCGGCTCTGGCAGAGATTGACAGACTCACCCGGCAAGGCGCGACGCCGGTATTGCTGGCAGAAGACGGGCAGCTTACGGGACTGATTGGCTTGCGTGATACGCTGCGGCCCGAGGCAAAAGCGGCCTTGCAGAGGCTGCATCATGCGGGCTACCGACTGATTATGTTGACCGGGGATCATGAAAATACGGCCCAGGTTATTGCTCATGAGGCCGGTATTGATGAGGTGATTGCTGGCGTGCTGCCCGAAGGCAAAGCCGATGCGATTAGCCAGTTGCAACAGCAAGGGCAACGCGTCGCGATGGTGGGCGATGGCATTAATGATGCCCCGGCGCTGGCGCAGGCTGATGTCGGTATTGCGATGGGCGGCGGCAGCGACGTAGCTGTGGAAACCGCAGCAATTACCCTGATGCGAGCCGATGTGCATGGCGTAGTCGATGCCTTGAAAATTGCCTCCGCCACTCTGGGCAATATCCGGCAGAACCTGTTTGGTGCGTTTATCTATAACATTATCGGCATTCCCTTGGCAGCGGGCGTGCTCTTTCCCTTTACTGGCCTGCTGCTCAGCCCGGTGTTTGCCGGGGCAGCGATGGCGCTGTCGTCCATCACCGTAGTGAGTAATGCTAACCGCCTGCTGCGCTATAAGCCCCGCGTTTAGCAATAACTGCCCTGCTCTGTCTTTCGTGACGCGATCCCGCTAGCATGGTTTCTTTAACACAGTGAAGGACAGGGAATGACAGCGCGCCTTTTGCAACGTTTACGTAACTGGATTAACCCGCTTTTCCCTACCAGTTATCGTTGGCCAGCCGTAGATATTCAGTCTGGCGAATGCCGGTTTCATCTGGTGGGAAGCATTCATATGGGCACTCGTGACATGCAGCCCCTGCCGGTCCGGCTGCTACAGCAGTTACAAAAAGCCGACGCGCTGGTTGTTGAGGCGGATATTACTCAGGGAGGATCGCCGTTTGAAAACACGGAGGAACGTCCGCCACTGACCGCCAGAATGGATGATGAGGCGCTGGCGAAGCTTGAAACACTGTGTAATGAAACCGGTTTATCCCTGAGCCGGTTCGATACGTTACCGGCCTGGCAAATTGCCCTGATGTTACAGGCGCAGCAGGCGCAGCGGCTGGGTTTGCGTCCTGATTACGGCATTGATTATCAGCTACTGCAGGCGGCGCGGGCGATGGATAAACCCGTGATTGAACTGGAAGGTGCGCAGGCACAAATCACCCTGCTGAAATCATTACCTGACGACGGCATGGCGCTGCTGGCAGATACGCTGACCCATTGGCACACTAACGCGCGCATGTTGCAAACGATGGTGAGTTGGTGGCTGGAAAGCCCGCCGCGCGAGCCGCAAATTGCTCTGCCTGCGACCTTCAGTCAGACACTGAACGACACGCTGATTAGCCAGCGTAACAGCCAGTGGTGCGATTATTTACGCACTCTGCCTGCTGGTCAGTACGTGGTAGCGGTCGGAGCACTGCATTTATACGGCGAGAACAACCTGCCGGGCTTGATGCGCGCGGAATAAAACGCAGAAAAAAAGAGAGCCGACAGTCATATCGGCTCTTCAAAGAGGAATGTGTTAATGATTTTAGTTGTCGCCAACAACAGGATTGCTGGCGCGAGGCAATTCTCGCCTAAAGCACATTATTTCGCCACATTTATTGTTCAATAATACGTAATAAGATTTTTCCGAATAAGAGAATACTATGACGCCTGCGGTAAAACTGCTGGAAAAACAAAAAGTCAGCTTCACTTTGCATCCTTATGAACATGACAGCAACGAAACCAGTTTTGGTGACGAAGCGGTCCGTAAGCTAAATCTGGATGCCCGGCAGGTGTACAAAACCTTGCTGGTGGCGCTGAATGGCGAGGCTAAGCACCTTGCTGTGGCGGTTACGCCTGTCGCCACCCAGCTCGATCTCAAGAAGGTGGCAAAGGCGTTCAATGCCAAAAAAGCCGAGATGGCCGATCCCATGCTGGCGCAGCGCATCACCGGTTATCTGGTGGGCGGCATCAGTCCGCTGGGGCAAAAAAAGCGGTTGCCAACGGTGATCGACAGCTCGGCTAACGACTTTGCCACGCTGTTTATTTCAGGCGGTAAGCGCGGGCTGGATATTGAATTGAGCCCACAGGATCTCTCCCGGCTGTTGGATGCCCCGTTAGCGGATATCGCCCGGCGCGATTAAGCCGGTGGCAGCGCACAGAGTTGATCGATCATCCAGCGCCCAGCGGGACCGGGCGGATTGCGGCGTGACCACACCACTTCGACGGCAATGCGCTGCGGCCATCCCGCTATTGGCAGTTCCCGCAGTACACCGTGCCCGCACTGTTTCACCAGCCAGCGGGGTAAAATACTCCAGCCAAAACCCTGTTCCGCCATTTCCAGCAGCACATAATAGGTTTGCGCAGACCAGGCGCGCCCTTTCGGCGCACTCTCACGTTTCGCTGTCCAGGTATTAAGACGAAGATGACGAAGCGGTTCAAGCTGACTTTCGTTTACCGAGGATTGTTGGGCCACGGGATGATCCCGATGCAGGTAAATACCTAACTCGGCATCGACCTGTAGCCGGGCGACCGCGATGTCGGCAGGAAGCGTCGGCTGGGCACGTATCACTCCAATGTGGGCCCGTCCCTCTTGCAACAGCTCCAGGACATCCGCATCTTCCGCCGCGATCCCTTCCAGCTCCACATCCGGGTAGTGCGCCTCAAACTGCTTCAGTAAACGCTGGTGGTAGTCGGTTTGCCAAAAGTCTGACACCGCCACGCTCAGCCGCGGCTCAACGCCTTCAGACAGCCGCGTTGCCAGCGCGTCCAGTCGCTCACTGGCGGCAAGAATTTGCTGCACCTGAGGCAACACGCGTTGCCCCTGCTCGGTGAGCTGTGGCTGGCGACCGCGCCGGTCAAAGAGGGCAAAACCCAGATCTTCTTCCAGATTGACCACGGCCACACTGATGGTGGACTGGCTTTTTTTCAGTGCACGAGCGGCGGCAGAAAACGATCCGCTGGCCACGGTCTGTACAAAAGCTTCCAGAGATTCCGGTGAATAACGCATGTAAACCATCGCTTTTATCGATAGATGATCATTTTATCTTAGCATTTTGACGTGGGAGAATGCGCAACCTGAACAAAGGAGATCGAAATGCAAACCCGTTCAATCACAGAACGCATCGCACATGCCACCCTGTTTGAAGGCCTGGCCATCGTCACTATCGCCCCGCTGGCGGCATGGATTATGGATAAACCCCTGTTTCAAATGGGTGCGCTGGCGATCATGTTGTCTACGGTGGCGATGCTGTGGAATATGATTTACAACAGCGTGTTTGATCGGTTTTACCCGGCCGGGCAGAAACGCAGCGCCCTGCTTCGTATCCTGCACGCGCTGGGTTTTGAGGGCGGTTTTATCCTGATAGGTTTGCCATTGGCCGCCTGGATGCTGGAGATTTCGCTGTGGCAGGCCTTTTTGATCGAAGTGGCGTTTTTTCTGT
Source organism: Pantoea sp. Fr+CA_20 (assembly GCF_024520835.1). Lineage (NCBI taxonomy): Bacteria > Pseudomonadati > Pseudomonadota > Gammaproteobacteria > Enterobacterales > Erwiniaceae > Pantoea > Pantoea sp. Fr+CA_20. The sequence continues at coordinate 162,350 of NZ_JALNPN010000007.1, read as the reverse complement.
TCTTTCTGCCCTACACCTTTGTCTACAACCTGGTCTGGGACAAGCTGCGTCCGCACTGGTTAGCCCGCAAATCCTGCCGCGCCTGATAAACAGCAGGGAGGCCGCCTCCCTGCTCGTGCTTAATGCTGCGTCGCGCTTTCACTGTTCCAGTGTCGGATCCATGTCAGCACCATTTTGGGATAGCGCCGAAGCGGCGTCGCTTCTTTCGCGCCGTTCTGCGGCGTTGCCGCGGGCGCAGCCTGATAGATAACACTTTCATGCGGCTGGTAGTCGTTGACGTTCACCGGAGAATGCGTGCTCACCCAGTCTCGCAACACCTGGGCATCTGGCTTGCCGCTGTTAACATAACCCGGATGCGTATCAATTCGCGGATAGCCATCACCGCCTGCGGCATTAAAACTGTTCGTCGCCATACGGTAGGTTTTTTCATCCGCCAACGGCTGGCCGTTGATGCTCACCTGACTGACTGCATTGCCGTTAGCGATGAGGCTGACATTGGCTAACTGGGCGAAGCCGCCTGAATCGGGTTTGATATTTGCCACCACCGCCAGATAGCGTCTGATTTCTGCGCCCCTCATCGTCACGGAAACCACATGATTGCCGAAAGGTTGTACCTGTAACAGATCGCGCCAGGTTACCGGGCCTGATTTAAGCGAAGTGCGGATACCGCCGCCGCTCATCACAGCAAAGTCAGCCTGCGTCGCCGCCATCTGTGCACGCAATATCAACTGCCCGATAGCGCTTTGTGTAAAGCGCACTGTCTCTTTTTCGCCGGGGAAATCCCCTTTCATGCTGCCGACATTCACCAATAGTTTGGCATCAGCTCGCTTTTGAAAAGGCGTCAGTAATTTCATCATTGCGGTGTTATTGGGGATCGCTTGCTGCCAGGTAAGCCAGGACTCACTGCCATCATGGTTTTTGATTTTGTGCTTGAGGTTAACCGGTATGAGTTGATAGGCCTCCAGGGTTAATTCCCCATTGCGATAGATAAAATCGCCGCGGCCCACGTATTTGCCCCATTTTTCCGCCTGCATAATCCATACGCCGTTCTGACGGTCAGGCTGACAGGGTTGGCCTGGCAGGTAGTCTTTACGACTGACATTCTCTTTTTCCATACATACCGCATCATGAGAGTGCCCGCCGACGATCACATCAAGTGTGCCTTTCGGCAGACTGCGCGCCAGCGTCACGTCACCTATACCGTTACTGCCGTGCTTACCATCGTCGTAATGACCAAGATGAGTTAATGCCACGATAACGTCTGGCTTGTCGCTGGCACGCAGCTCGGCCACGGCCTTTTCTGCTTCGGTAACGGGATCGCGGAATTCGATGTCGGTTAGCTGTGCAGGGTTCGTCAATTTGGCGGTATCTGGCGTGATCAACCCGAGCACAGCGATTTTCAACCCCATGCGCTGAAAGACAGCCCAGGGTTTAAACAGGCGTTTACCAGTGCTTTTTTGGTAGACGTTAGCTGCCAGGAAAGGGAATTTAGCCCATTTTTCCTGTTTACGCAGGACGGCGAGCGGTTTATCAAACTCGTGATTACCCAATGTCATGGCATCATAGCCAATCAGGTTCATACCGCGGATATCCGGTTCAGCATCCAGTTCATCCGATTCAGGCACGCCGCTGTTAACATCGCCCGCAGACAAAATTAGCGCGCCACCGCCTTTGGCCTGGATGGCGTAACGTTGCGTATCCATCAGCGTTTTTTGCGCAGCCAGCCCATATTCGCCCTGCTCATTAAACCAAAAATGACCATGCTGATCGTTGGTGTGCAGAATGCTGAAACGGTAGCTCCGGTCAGGCTGGGCGGCCTGGGTTAATATGGATGACAGCATCACCAGTAGTGCCAGACCTGCTCTTGCCCATCGAGATAACACCACAGCCCTTCTCCTTTAATGATTGTCCGTTTAATCCTGCGGGAAACAGGCCCTTTCTGTATCCGCATCTTAACCGCGGTGGCCCAGAGTCCATAAGGCGTTGTCTGTTCCAGTATGGCCGGTAATGTGGCCTGACAGGCAACCCCAGTGGTTCGATTTTAGCTGCCGCGCACTCTAACACCGCAAATACAGGACGCGCGTATGTTGCCGTACCGTTATTCTGTTGTTTATTAAATAACCAACAGGGTTAACAGCTTCATCGTTATGTTGATGAAGTTAACATCATAATGATTTTCCGCATTGATGCGTACGTCGTAAAAATAAACATACCCGAGATCTTCACCGCGCGGTTCCGTTATGCCATCACAATAGATTGTTTTAGCATCACTTCCACGACAGGCAGCTATACGTCAGGTCGGTGCGTAATCTGCCCCTCCGACCCAGGCGGCTAAATGGCTTCAGCAAATCCCGATCTGGTTGCGGTTAGTGACTGTTGTCAGCGCATTAGCGCGTCATCGACGTCACCTCTGTGTCATTTAAGGGGAGTAAAATTTTAATGTTGTGCTCTCGGCTCAGCGCTGAATCAGTCGATAAGCGGGATAAGTGATAAAAACAGCCTTTCGATTGCATTTTTCTTGTATTTGCATATTTTTTTCTGTTAATCCCACAAATTATTCAGCGATCCTTTCCGATATGCATTAAACTCATTTGTTACAACCGGATACATTTACATCCAAGGAGACTGGCATGCATCACACCACACCGTTGATTACGACTATCGTCGGGGCTCTGGTCCTGGCTTTTCTCCTTGGCATGCTGGCAAACCGATTACGAATTTCACCCTTGGTGGGTTATTTAGTCGCCGGCGTACTGGCGGGGCCTTTTACGCCGGGGTTCGTGGCAGATACCAATCTGGCACCCGAACTGGCGGAACTTGGCGTTATCCTGCTGATGTTCGGCGTCGGTCTGCACTTCTCACTGAAGGACCTGATGTCGGTAAAGCGGATAGCCATTCCCGGTGCTATCGCGCAGATCGCCGTGGCGACCTTGCTGGGAATGCTGATGTCGTGGGCGATGGGCTGGTCATGGATGACGGGGTTAGTGTTCGGTTTGTGTCTTTCTACCGCCAGTACCGTGGTGTTGCTGCGCGCACTGGAAGAACGCCAGCTTATTGAAAGCCAGCGCGGCCAAATCGCGATTGGCTGGTTGATTGTTGAAGACCTGGTAATGGTGCTCACGCTGGTCCTGTTACCCGCCATTGCCGGCATGATGGAGCAGGGAAATGCCAGCGCCAGCCTGGTGATATGGGATCTGGTCTGGACCATCGGTAAGGTTGCCGCCTTTATGGTGTTAATGATGGTGGTGGGCCGCCGTGCTGTGCCCTGGATTCTGGCGAAAAGTGCCGCCACCGGCTCGCGTGAGCTGTTTACGCTGGCCGTATTAGCCCTGGCGCTGGGGATTGCGTTTGGTGCCGTCGAGTTCTTTGATGTTTCCTTTGCCCTGGGCGCTTTCTTTGCCGGTATGGTGCTGAATGAGTCCGAGTTAAGCCAGCGCGCTGCCCGTGACACGCTGCCGCTTCGTGATGCCTTTGCGGTGCTGTTCTTTGTCTCTGTCGGGATGCTGTTTGATCCGATGATTCTGGTAAAAGAGCCGCTGGCGGTGCTGGGTGCGCTGGTGATTGTCGTCATAGGGAAATCTGCGGCAGCCTGGCTGCTGGTATCGCTGCTGGGCCATTCGCGCCGAACCGCAATGACCATCTCGGTCAGCCTGGCGCAAATTGGTGAGTTTGCCTTTATTCTCGCCGGGCTTGGCATCTCGCTCGGCCTGCTGGATGAAGAAGGGCGTAGCCTGGTGCTGGCCGCCGCGATCCTCTCGATTATGATCAACCCGGTCCTGTTTACGTTGCTGGGCCGTTACCTGTCCCGTAACGAAACGATGGAGCAACAGACGCTGGAAGAGGCGCTGGAAGAAGAGCAGCAAATTCCCGTTGATGTCTGTCAGCATGCGGTGATTGTCGGCTATGGCCGCGTAGGCAACCTGCTGTGTGAACAACTGACGGCGCTCAATATCCCGGTAGTCGTGGTTGAAAGTTCGATTCCACGCGTGAAAGCGTTACGCGATCAGGGTGTCCGGGCGGTGCTGGCCAATGCTGCCCGTGCCGACACCATGGCGTTAGCCCGCGTAGACTGTGCGTCCTGGCTGCTGATCACGATTCCCAACGGTTACGAGGTGGGAGAAATCGTCACCGCCGCCCGCCAGAAAAAAGCGGACATCAACATCATTGTGCATGCACATTACGACGATGAGGTGGAGTACATTCTGGAACGCGGCGCAAACTATGTGGTGATGGGCGAGCGCGAGATTGCCGCCAGCATTATTCAGAAACTGCAGGACGACATCGCGCAGGAGCAGCACAAGCTGGCCAGTGAAGGCCACTGCTAAGCGCCGCAGCCTGACTCACGCCCCGTATCACATTGCGTCGATGCGGGGCGGTTTATCTCTCCGGACCTAACGATCCCAGTAAGACTCTTCCAGACTGTCTTCCCGCTCGGGTAAACCGCGCGTCAGTCGGGGCGAGTGCTGATTCAGCACCTGATAACTGACCCGATTCGCATATTTACAGACCTGAGCCAGCGACGAATAGGTCAGATAAGCGCGCGCATGTTTACTGGAATTGGGCACATTACGGCGATGATAGTTATTTGCCGTAATATCGTGCAGTAACGCCGCAAGCGCGCCATCCCCTGCCCCGTTGGTATTCATTATCTTCTCCGGCCCGCCCATATAAGGGGCGATATGAGAGAAAATGCGTAACGGCTGCTGGCAATCCTGTTTGCGCATCGCGCGGCTAAATTCGTACAGGTTGAATTCGGCAATCGCGCCCGGCAAGAGCGGATGATTCGTTTTGCGCTTAAACGCGTCTTCGGTATAACCGGCCATATACAACCCGGTCGGTCCTGCGGTACACAACACCAGATCAACCCATTCCAGTGCGATATCCGACGCCAGCAGAGGATCGGCTTCGCCCGTCAGCGCCAGGGCTTCTTCTTCATTCATCGCCACAATAGAAACATGATCGCGCAGAAAATCGCGCCAGAACTGTGGCTTGTCGCCAATCACATGTTTGGTGCCCAGCGTCAGTACCACGGGCACGTTATGGCGCTTCGCGTATTCAATCGCTTTTAACGTTGCCTCTGGCATGGGCTCACCTGCTTCACAGCGGATGAGATAGGAGGTCAAGACCAGGGCAGAAGCGCCTGCGATAACGTCTTCCGGGACGTTTTCCGCCTTAAGCTGGTTCATTTGCCCCGGGCTGATGGCAAAGGTACGATCGCCCTGATCGCCAATCAGCGTAAAGCAGCGACCTATCGCGCCGTCTACGCCCTGCAGATAGTTAAGGTCCATTCGGCTGGAGGTATTACAGAGATAACGGTAGGCATAACCGCCAATCTGGATATTGTTACACATCACGCCCAGCAGTACGGAACGGTCATCCGCGAGCACCGAGAAATTATGCAGCGTATTACCAATCGTGCCGCCCGCGAACTGATGGGTCACCAGTTCGTCACGCATGAGTTCAGCATACAGCGCTTCCGCAACGGCATCGTCAATCACCAGCGAATGACCGGCGCTCAGGCCGTAGCGAACAAGAAAAGCATCATCGACTTTAGCTTCGATATCGACCAGCGTCTGATCGATGCCGACCACCCAACTGCCATCTTCACTATCAAACGGGGAGGACTGCAACAGCGGATCGCGGGCGCTAACGGGGAAGTAGTGTTTGGATTTACGTTTGCCGGGAAATTTCATGGTAACTGCCGTGAGGAAAAACAGGCAGAGAAGCATATCACATTCTCTGCCATGACTTTAACGGCGCGCGTTGACCCATTGCATCATCATCTCAATGTGTTCTTCAGCGGCATTCAGCACAGAGATATCTGCACGTTTGTGTCCAATGCCGTGCACCACGTTTTCACTGCGCATCTCTGTCAGGGTTGCCAGACTGCCTGCTGACAAGCAGGACGCATTCTGGCACTAAATTGACCCGTCGCAGCCGGGCTTATCTTGCTGATTAAGGTTTCTTGATGAGGGGAGGCGAGAAAACGAAGGGAATGGTCACGGAGAGGCAGGAGAGAAAAGCGATAACGGCAAAAGGGGCCAGCGAACCCGGCCCCAATAAGCTTAGCCGAGAATCTTAGCCAGCTCTGCACTCACGTCGGCCACATTACGTGTACCGTCAATTTTGTGATACTCGGTGTTGCCCGCTTCCGCTTCTTTACTGTAGTAAGCAATCAGCGGCGCAGTCAGATGATGGTATTCCACCAGACGTTTGCGGACCGTTTCTTCCTGATCGTCTTTACGAGTGGTCAGCTCATCACCGGTCACGTCATCTTTGCCTTCCACTTTCGGTGGATTGAATTTGACATGGTAAACACGGCCTGACGGCGCGTGAACACGGCGGCCCACAATACGCTCAACAATCAGTTCATCCGGTACGGCGAACTCCAGCACATAATCCACTTTAATACCGGCTTCTTTCATTGCGTCAGCCTGAGGAATGGTGCGTGGGAAACCATCAAGCAGGAAACCGTTTTTGCAATCTTCCTGCGTGATGCGCTCTTTAACTAGCGCAATGACCAGCTCATCAGTAACCAACTTGCCGGCATCCATGATGGCTTTCGCCTGGTTGCCAAGTTCGGTGCCAGCTTTAACCGCTGCACGCAGCATGTCGCCAGTGGAGATCTGCGGAATGCCGTATTTCTCCATGATGAATTGGGCTTGAGTCCCCTTACCTGCGCCCGGAGCTCCGAGCAGAATAATACGCATTGCGTAAATCCCCTTGCGAATCGCATTGATGAATCTGAGAAGCGGAAGAACATACCATTATGACCCGCCCATCACAAGAAAACGGCGGGTCAGGAAAAACTAGTGTACTGGCTTTAGCGCGCGATAGCAGTGCGTCAGGTCAGTCAAAGGCCATTTTCGGACTGGTGGCCGAAGCTGAAGGGATTTCGTGGCGTTTGCGCAACAAAACCGCTCACCGACAGCCGGCCAGCGTCGCAGAAAGAAAAAAACCGGTGAGGTTATCACCGGTTTTATCGTTTTACGCCGTCAGTAACTGGTTCATACGGCGGATAAACTGGTTAGGATCGTCCAGCGTACCGCGCTCTGCCAGCAGTGCCTGATCCAGTAACAGCTCAATCCACTCACCAAAGCCAGTTTCATCCTGCGTCTCCGCCACGCGTTTCACCAACGGGTGATCGGGATTGATTTCAAAGATGTATTTCACTTCTGGCACGTCCTGACCTGCTGCGGCGAACAGTTTAGCCATTTGGGTGGTCATTTCGTTCGCATCCGTGGTCACAATCGCTGGCGTATCGGTCAGACGATGCGTGAGGCGCACGTCTTTAATTCGCTCACCCAGCAAGGTCTTCACGCGCTCAACAAACGGCTCCAGAGCTTTTTCGGCTTCTTTCTGCTCTTCCGTCTCTTCGTCAGCCAGTTTATCCAGCGTATCATCAGCTTTGCTGACAGACTGGAAGGTTTTTCCGTCGAACTCGGTCAGGTAGCTCATCATCCACTCGTCAATACGATCGGACAGCAACAGAACTTCGATACCTTTCTTACGGAACAGCTCCAGATGCGGGCTGCTGTTAGCGGCGGCATAGCTGTCGGCCGTGATGTAGTAGATCTTCTCCTGCCCTTCTACCATGCGGCTGACGTAGTCTTCCAGCGAGACAGTTTGCGCCGCGCCTTCGCTTTGGGTACTGGCAAAGCGCAGCAGTTTGGCAATCGCTTCTTTGTTTGCGTGATCTTCCGCCGGACCTTCTTTCAACACCAGACCGAATTCTTTCCAGAACGTCTGGTATTTCTCGCTATCGTCTTTCGCCAGTTTATCCAGCATCTGAAGAACACGTTTGGTCAGCGCGCCACGCAGGCTCTGGGTTACGCGGCTGTCCTGCAGGATTTCACGCGATACGTTAAGTGGCAGATCGTTTGAATCAATCAGGCCACGCACGAAGCGCAGGTAATTCGGCATAAACTGCTCAGCGTCATCCATGATAAACACGCGCTGCACGTACAGCTTCAGGCCGTGTTTATGATCGCGGTTCCACATGTCAAAGGGCGCGCGAGCCGGGATGTAAAGCAGGCTGGTGTACTCCTGTTTACCTTCTACGCGGTTGTGGCTCCAGATAGCCGGGTCGCTAAAATCGTGGGCGATGTGTTTATAAAACTCGTTGTACTCTTCATCGCTGATGTCTGATTTGTTGCGGGTCCACAGTGCCTGGGCTTTATTGATTTTCTCCCAGGTGGTGGTGCCGGTTTCTTCATCTTTGCTTTCGATTTCTACCGGCAGGGCGATGTGATCGGAGTATTTTCCAATAATATTGCGGACGCGCCAGCTGTCGAGGAACTCATCTTCGCCTTCGCGCAGGTGCAGGGTAATCTCAGTACCGCGCTCGGCTTTGCTGATATCGGCAATGGTGTAATCCCCTTCGCCAGCCGATTCCCAGAAAACGGCTTCGTCTTCTGCCGCGCCCGCCGCACGGGTGCGCACAGAGACTTTATCTGCGACGATAAATGCAGAGTAGAAACCCACACCAAACTGACCAATCAGTTGGCTGTCTTTTGCCTGGTCTGAACCCAGAGATTCCAGGAAGGATTTGGTGCCTGACTTAGCAATGGTTCCCAGGTTTTCAATCACTTCATCACGACGCATGCCGATACCGTTATCGCTGAGCGTAATGGTCCGGTTGTCCTTATCCACAGAGAGACGCACACGCAGGTCGCCATCGCCTTCATACAGGCTGGCATCAGACAGCGCGCGGAAACGCAGTTTATCTGCCGCATCCGAAGCATTGGAAATCAGCTCACGCAGGAAAATCTCTTTGTTTGAATAGAGAGAATGGATCATCAGGTGCAGAAGTTGTTTTACCTCTGACTGAAAGCCACGAGTCTCTTGTCCTTTCATGGTCATTGCTACCTCAACAGAATCAGATTTAACGAACGTTGAGGAGGATGTGGGGATAAATGAGAGGTTTTCAAGCCGGTGTCTTTCACAACACCGGCAAGCGTTTAAAATTTAATCTTTTGCCGACCGGCCAGCGAGTGGGACAGCGTGGTGCCATCCACCATTTCCAGTTCACCGCCCATTGGAACCCCATGCGCAATACGGGTAGCATCAACGCCATACTGACCGCACAATTCAGCGATGTAATTCGCGGTGGCTTCGCCTTCCACGGTAGGATTGGTGGCCAGAATCACTTCATGAAGCGTTTCTTTTTCCAGCCGTTGTTCCAGTCGGTCAAGACCGATATCGCCCGGACCAATGCCGTCAAGCGGCGAAAGATGGCCCATTAACACGAAATAACGGCCGGCAAATTGCCCGGTTTGCTCAATAGCATGGATGTCGGCCGGGCTTTCCACCACGCAGATTTGACCATTTTGCTGACGCCGTGGATTGGCGCAAATGGTACAGATTTCCTGCTCGGTGAAGGTGCGGCAATCGGCACAGTGGCCGATTTCCGACATGGCCCGGGTCAGTGCCTGCGCCAGCCGCATTCCGCCACTCCGATCGCGCTGTAGCAGTTGAAACGCCATGCGTTGTGCCGACTTAGGCCCAACGCCGGGTAAACAGCGCAATGACTCCATTAATGACTCTAGCAGTGGGCTGGTTTGCATCAGAACGGCATCTTGAAGCCTGGTGGCAGCTGCATACCTGAAGAGACAGAGGCCATTTTCTCTTTCTGCACTTCATCAATGCGGCGAGCGGCGTCGTTGAACGCGGCGGCAATCAGGTCTTCCAGCATATCTTTGTCGTCCTCAAGCAGGCTCGGATCGACTTCTACCCGGCGGCAGTTATGGGCACCGTTGATCGTGACCTTAACCATGCCAGCACCTGATTCACCCGTGACTTCCAGGGCGGCAATTTCTTCCTGAACCTGGGCCATTTTGTCTTGCATCTGCTGGGCCTGTTTCATCAGGTTGCCCAATCCGCCTTTACCAAACATAGTTTTCTCTCTCTGCTGAGGCTACAACGCGGTTTATTCAGACCGTTGCAGCGTGTTCAAACGGGTCGAATGCTTTCCTCATCCAAATCGGCATCAAAAAAGCGACGAAGGGTTTGAATGTGGGTGTCACTCAAGATTGACTGACGCGCCTGCGCCAGCTTCTCTTCATAAATGGCCTGACGCCACTCCAGTGGAGTCAATACCGTAGAATTATCGTCTTCAATTACCGACAGTTCAACCTGATGCCCTGCTGCCTGACTCAATGCGGCGCTCAGGGCCTGCTGCGCCGACGCAGAATTCAGGTGGCGCTGGCTGGAGCGTAAATGCAGGCAAATGCCGTTATCCGTGGTTTCTTTCCATGCATTCAGTGCCAGTTGCTGAACCAGCTTAGGCAGCGGTAAACCTGCGACTTCTGCCGCCCATTCATCTCGCTGCTGGGCTTCCTCCGCCAACCGCGCGGCCAGCTCAGGATTTTTCTCATGCTCAAGCGCAGAACGCAAGGCTTTTGGCGTCGCGACCGGCTCGACGACGACCTCGGTCACCGGCGCTTGCGCTTTCCAGCGGTATGCCTCTTTTTTTACCGGTGCCGCAGGCGCGCTGTCCCGCACGCGCTGCTGGCTACGTTCGGTAACAGAGGCCAGTCGTTCCAGCGCGGAGTTGGCCGGCCGCGCACCTGGCGCTGCCGGCTCACTCTTTTTTGCTTTGTTTGCTCCCTGGCGCAGCAACTGAGTGCGCGCCTGCAGGAGCTGGCTGGTGGAACTGGATAGTGAGGGATCGGGCGACGCAGGCGGCACAGCCTGCTGAGTGACAGCCGGTTCCGGTGCTGCCATTTGCGGCTGCGCGGCGGGCGTTTTCTCTGTAGGTTGAGCCGCCACAGTCTGCACTGGTGCCGGGGCAGACTGCGCGGTCAGCGTAGGACGCGCAACCGGTTCGGCGATTGCCGCCTTAGGATGAAACGCCAGTGCACGCAACAGCGTCATCTCGATGCCCATGCGCCGATCGGGCGCGAGTGGTAAATCTTTGCGCCCCATAAGCAGGGTTTGGTAATACAGTTGAAGATCGGCCGGTGGCACGGCACGCGCCAGTTCACGCAGGCGCAGCGCATTACTCTCTTCGTCGTCATTGAGCGACGCAGGCAGTAGCTGCACCATAGCAATGCGGTGCAGCAGGCGCAGCATCTCAACCAACAATGCTTCCCACTCAACGCCGCGTGATGCCGCTTGGGCCAACAGCGCCATCATGTGCTCTCCGTTGCCTTCGACCACCGCTTCAAGCAGACCCAGCGGCTGTTCATCGTCAAGCGTACCCAGCATCGTACCCACGGTGGCGCTGGTCACGCTGCCCTCGCCCATCGCAATCGCCTGATCGGTGAGGCTTAACGCATCACGCATACTGCCATCGGCGGCTCTGGCAAGCAGTTGCAGGGCACGCGGCTCACGCGAGATCTGCTCCTGCTCTAAAACATGATCCAACTGCTGGCGAATCTGATCGACGTCGAGCGCTTTGAGATGAAACTGGAGACAGCGCGACAGAATCGTCACCGGCAGCTTCTGGGGATCGGTGGTCGCCAGCAAAAACTTAACGTGTGAAGGCGGTTCTTCCAGGGTTTTCAGCAGCGCATTAAAGCTGTGGCGCGACAGCATGTGCACTTCATCGATCAGGTAGACCTTGAAGCGGCCACGCGCTGGCGCGTACTGCACGTTGTCGAGCAGATCGCGCGTGTCTTCAACTTTGGTGCGCGAGGCGGCATCAATTTCAATTAAATCGACAAAACGCCCCTGCTCAATCTCGCGACAGTTATCGCACTGGCCGCACGGCGTGGCGGTAATGCCCGTTTCGCAGTTAAGGCCTTTCGCCAGCAGACGGGCAATGGTCGTTTTCCCTACGCCCCGCGTGCCGGAGAAGAGATAAGCATGATGGATGCGTCCCAGAGACAATCCATTCGCCAGCGCCGTCAGAACGTGTTCCTGACCGACAACATCAGCAAACGCCTGTGGACGCCATTTTCGGGCAAGTACCTGATAGCTCATGTGGTTTCGACGAATTTGGATGGAAATGTGAGCGCAGACGCACTGCAACCCCTGTATATGATTGCAGTAGTCTACCAGCTACGCTTTCACCTATCACTCGTTATCTTGAACAGGGAAAGATGAACGGCCTCAGCAGATTGTGAGGCCATAAGCGAGGCTTAGTGGCCGGGGAAATTGACCAGGCTGTAGCTGTCAACGCCCAGCGCCTTGAGACGTGCTTCACCTGCCAGATCGAACAGGTTGATAATAAATGCCGCATCTTTAACTTCACCGCCGGCACGACGAATCAGTTTGATGGTCGCTTCGAGCGTCCCGCCGGTGGCGAGAAGGTCGTCTACCACCAGCACCACATCGCCTGGCTGGATAGCATCTTTGTGCAATTCCAGCCGATCGGTGCCGTACTCCAGCTCGTAAGCTTCGCTGTAGGTTTCACGTGGCAGTTTGCCCGGCTTGCGTACCGGTACAAAACCCAGTTCCAGCCCCAAAGCAACCGGTGCCCCGAACAGGAAACCGCGCGCTTCCGTGCCCACCACTTTGGTGATGCCTTTATTACGGTACCGTTCCACCAGCAGTGAGATAGACGCCGCATAGGCGACAGGATCTTCCAACAGGCTGGTGACGTCACGGAAAAGAATACCCGGCTTCGGGTAATCAGGAATACTTTTGATACTGTTTTTAATCAGTTCAAGCTGCTGCGCAGTGTCGGTCATAATCTTAAGCCTGGTAAAAAAATTCTGTTCTGTTTTGCGCAGCTTCAATAGCGCCAATACCGGGGTAAAGGCTCAGCGGAGATACATCAATAATGGGAAGCTACGCACGAAGAGGCCCAAATCTAAGCAAATGGCCGGCTAATTGCAACTTTATCGCGGTGGTAAGGGTTCATCCGCTGTTTCTGCCACCACCGGAATACGCCACATAAACAGCAATAGCAGACACAACATAATAAGTAGCATGATACGTACCCACCACAGCGGCACCAGCCAGAGCGAAACCGCAAAGGTCACCACAATCAGAAGCATCGCCCGGCTTTTTGCACCAGGCGGCATGCCACGGTGTTGTTGCCAGTGCCGGATATAACGGCCAAAAGGGGATGACCAGAGCAGCCAGTGATGAAAACGGGGAGAAGAACGCGCAAAACACCAGGCCGCCAATAGCATAAATGGCGTGGTAGGTAATAAAGGTAATACAATGCCCAGTATGCCAAGCACAATCGCCAGCCAGCCAAGGGTTAATAACACAATGCGTTGCATAAAGGTCGCTCAGCGCGTTTCCAGTCCCATAACCTTAGCATACCTGAGTGCCGGGCGATGAGTAACGCCACGGCATCACAACGACTGCTTAACTGTATTGTGGCCCTGCGCCAGGATATCGTGCGCCAGCCAGATGGGCGCTGCCGTTCACCCCGCTTTGACAGCCAGCTCTTTACCACTAAAGGCACCCGGCTGGCGGATTATTTGCAGGAGATAGAACAAAATTACCAGCGCCTTTGCCAGCACAGCGGTGACGTCGATCGCAGCCAGTGGCTGGCAAGCCATTTGGTGGATCAGATTGCCGCGCTACAACGCGAAGCCAGCACACAGCAGTTGCGCAGCCGACAGGAACGCGTTCAGCCCTCATCGCGGCAGTTAAAATATCAGGAATACTGCGAATATGCGCGTCGACTGCAGGAGATGATTGATCAGCGTGAACAGCGAATGGCGCAGGCAGAAACGCTGGCGGTCCAGCAGCAGTTGAAGAAAGACCTGGAGGTGCTGGAAGGTCGGATGGCACGCTGTAAACAGGCTATTCGTTCAGTGGAATGGGCGATGTCGTTATCAAACAGCCCCTTTAGCAGTTAATGCGCTATCTTTGCTGGACGGTATTCCCAGATGGCACGCTTATCTGGCCCATGATACAACTGCTCTGGAGGAAAGATGTCCCTGGATACGGCACCTGAAGAGGTCAAGCTGGCAGTGGATTTGATTCAGCTTTTTGAAGAGAATCAGTTCTCTGTAGAAACCGTGCTGTCGGCATTAGCCATTGTTCAGCGCGATTATGAAAGGAAGCGTGACGCGCAGCGTAAAGATTAAGCTTTTTTTGCCAGCGTCGGACTTAAGCGCAGCATATCAATCAGCGCATCAACCAGCTCAGGCGCATCGGCAACCAGATCAAATTTATCGGGCGTAAACAGCCAGCTCTCCATCATGCCATTCACATAGCTGCGCATAATCAATGCAGCCTGACGTGTCTGGAAAGTTTCTGGAAGTTGTCCGGCATCAATGCACTGGCGCAGAACATCTTCAATCTCATTGTAGCGCTCCAGTAACAGGCTTTGCTGAATGCTTTTTACCGCCGCCATTTCACCCACAAACTCGCATTTGTGGAAGATGATTTCCATCAACGCCCGGCGCTGTGGATCTCGGGCGGTCGCCTGGAAAATATACACGAGCATCGCCCGCAAAATGGAGAGTGGATCACCGGGGTATTTTGTTTGATACTCAAGTTTCACGTCATCCAGCCCTGCATCACTGCGAAGCCATATTTCGTTCAACAGGTCGGCTTTGTTTTTGAAATGCCAGTAGATTGCTCCCCGGGTTACGCTGGCTGCGGATGCGATATCCGCCAGGGAAGTGGCTGAAACCCCCTCTTTTGAAAACAGGGCAAGTGCAGCGTCAAGAATTTGATGCCGGGTTTCAAGTGCTTGCGCTTTGGTTTTTCGTGCCATAGGGGACTTTTTTTACAATCGAGTAAGTTTACATACATTTGTGAATGTATGTACCATAGCACGACCTACACTCTTACGCAGCAATGGGTTCCTGGCTTTGTGATCCATTGATCATTTGATATCGGACTCTAGAGGTTTATTTATGACTAAATTCAGAGGGTTAACGCCTCTGGCGGCCGTCCTGATGCTATCAGGCAGCTTTGTGTTAACAGGATGTGACGGAAATAAATCCGACCAGGCCGCTCAACAGCAACAGCCGCCAGAAGTGGGTGTTGTTACGGTTAAAAGCGAACCGTTAAAAATTTCTACTGAACTGCCTGGCCGCACGTCTGCTTATCGCATCGCTGAAGTCCGCCCGCAGGTTTCCGGTATTATTCTGAAGCGTAACTTTATTGAAGGCGGTGAGATTAAAGCCGGTGAATCGCTGTATCAGATCGATCCCGCTACCTATCAGGCGTCCTATGACAGTGCAAAAGCCGATTTAGCCAAGGCAGAAGCGAATGCGCGCATTGCTCAGCTTACGGTGAATCGCTACAAGCCGCTGCTTGGCACTAAATATATCAGCCAGCAGGATTATGATACGGCTGTCGCTACCGCCGCGCAGAACAATGCTGCGGTTCAGTCAGCCAAAGCCAATGTGGAAACAGCACGCATCAATCTTGCTTACACCAAAGTGACCTCGCCAATCAGCGGCCGTATCGGTAAGTCTTCCGTTACAGAGGGCGCACTGGTGCAAAGTGGACAGACTACGGCGCTGGCGACCGTACAGCAGCTTGATCCGATGTATGTCGATGTTACCCAGTCCAGTGAAGATTTCCTGCGGTTACGCTCGGAACTGGAATCGGGTCAGCTCAAGCAGAACGACGGTAAAGCGAAGGTCACCCTGCTGATGCAAAACGGCAAGGACTATTCTCAGCCCGGTACGCTGGAGTTTTCTGACGTCACCGTTGATCAAACCACTGGCTCAATTACCCTGCGCGCCATTTTCCCGAATCCTGACAAATCACTCCTGCCAGGCATGTTTGTGCGTGCCCGTCTGGATGAAGGCACCAATCCGAATGCCTTGTTAGTGCCACAGCAGGCGGTTAGCCGCACGCCAACGGGCGATGCGTCCGTGATGGTCGTGGGTGCGGATAACAAGGTTGAAGCGCGTAAGATCAAAGCTGCCCAGGCTATTGGGGACAAATGGCTGGTCACCGAAGGGCTTAAAGCGGGCGAGCGCGTGATCTTTACCGGTCTGCAGCGCGCGAAACCGGGTGCACAGGTTACGCCTAAAGAAGCCACAGATGATGCCAAAGCCGCGAGCGGTGATCCGTCCAAAGCGCAGTCTGCTAAAACATCGTCATAACAGGAGCCGTTGATACATGGCTAAGTTCTTTATCGATCGCCCCATCTTTGCGTGGGTCCTTGCTATTATCGTGATGCTAGCGGGCGCGTTATCGATTCTCAAATTACCGATTGAGCAATATCCCAATGTTGCGCCACCGGCAATTGAGATTCAGGCCAACTACCCCGGTGCTGACGCCAAAACGCTGCAAGACTCGGTGACGCAGGTCATCGAACAAAATATGAATGGTATTGATGGCCTGATGTATATGTCATCAAGCAGTGACTCATCAGGTGCACTGACACTGACGATTTCGTTTGAGTCAGGTACCGATGCAGATATCGCCCAGGTCCAGGTGCAGAACAAACTGCAGCTGGCCATGCCGTTGCTGCCTCAGGAAGTGCAACAACAGGGGATTCAGGTTAAAAAATCCTCCAGTAGCTTCCTGATGGTCGCCGGTTTTATCAGCGATGACGGCAGCATGACGCAGAACGATATTTCTGACTATGTGGCCTCCAATATCAAAGATCCTATCAGCCGTACGCCTGGCGTAGGTGATACTCAGGTATTTGGTGCGCAGTATGCGATGCGTATCTGGATGGACCCCAACAAGCTTAATAACTACCAGTTAACCCCTGTTGACGTTATTAATGCGCTGAAAACTCAGAATGCCCAGGTGGCTGCCGGTCAGTTAGGCGGCACGCCACCAGTACCGGGACAGCAGTTAAACGCCTCCATCATTGCGCAAACCCGTCTGACCTCCACCAAAGAGTTCGGCAACATTCTGCTGAAAGTGAACAGTGATGGTTCTCAGGTTCGCCTGCGCGATGTGGCGCAGATTGAACTGGGGGGTGAAAACTACGAGATCATCGCGCGTTATAATGGCAAACCGGCTTCCGGTATTGGTATCAAACTGGCCACCGGCGCGAATGCCCTTAATACGGCAGATGCGGTGAAGGCGGAGCTGGCAAAACTGCAGCCCACGTTCCCGGCAGGCATGAAGGTTGTTTATCCTTATGACACCACACCTTTCGTAAAAATCTCTATTTTCGAAGTGGTGAAGACGCTGATGGAAGCCATTCTGTTAGTGTTCCTGGTGATGTATCTGTTCCTGCAAAACTTCCGTGCCACACTGATTCCGACAATCGCCGTCCCTGTTGTATTGCTGGGTACCTTTGCGATTATCAGCGCCTTTGGCTACTCGATAAACACCCTGACGATGTTCGGGATGGTGCTTGCCATCGGCTTGCTGGTGGATGATGCCATCGTGGTGGTCGAGAACGTCGAGCGCGTCATGGTGGAGGAAGGGCTACCACCCAAAGAAGCCACGAAGCGGTCGATGGGACAGATTCAGGGCGCGCTGGTCGGTATTGCCCTGGTGCTGTCAGCGGTATTTATTCCGATGGCCTTCTTTGGTGGCTCAACCGGTGTCATTTACCGTCAGTTCTCTATCACCATTGTGTCCGCGATGGCGCTGTCGGTGCTGGTCGCATTGATTCTGACGCCGGCACTGTGCGCCACCATGCTCAAACCGGTGAAAAAAGGCGACCATGGTAAAACCACCGGTTTCTTTGGTTGGTTTAACCGTCTATTCGACAAGAGCACGCATCACTATGTCGATAGCGTGGGCCATATCGTTCGCGGCACCGGTCGTTATCTGCTGCTTTACCTGCTGATTGTGGTGGGAATGGCGTTTCTGTTCCTGCGCCTGCCCTCCTCCTTCCTGCCGGAAGAAGATCAGGGCCTGTTACTGGCTCAGGCACAGCTCCCTGCGGGTGCGACCCAGGAACGTACGCAGAAGGTACTGGATCAGGTTTCTGACTACTTCCTGACAAAAGAAAAGGACTCGGTGAAATCGGTCTTTACCGTTGCCGGGTTTGGTTTTGCGGGTCGTGGACAGAACACCGGTATCGCCTTTGTCAGCCTGAAGCCCTGGGATGAGCGTACCAGCAGCAACATGAAAGTTCCGGCTATCCAGGGACGTGCCATGCAGGCTCTGGGCCAAATCAAAGACGGTATGGTGTTTGCGTTTAACCTGCCAGCGATTATTGAATTAGGTAACGCCACGGGCTTTGACTTTGAGCTAATCGATCAGGCAAACCTTGGTCATGAAAAACTGACGCAGGCGCGTAACCAGCTGTTAGGCATGATTGCCCAGCATCCGGATACGTTGGTCGGTGTCCGTCCAAATGGTCTGGAAGATACCCCGCAGTTCAAACTGGATATTGACCAGGAGAAAGCGCAGGCATTGGGCGTGTCACTCAGTGACATTAACACCACGCTCGGCGCGTCCTGGGGCGGCTCTTACGTCAATGACTTTATTGACCGTGGTCGTGTGAAGAAGGTCTACGTGATGGGTAAAGCCGACGCACGTATGCTGCCGGACGACATTAATAAGTGGTTCGTTCGTAACAGCAACGGCGAGATGGTGCCCTTCTCCGCCTTCTCCTCCGCTCACTGGCAGTATGGTTCACCGCGTCTGGAACGCTATAACGGTTTGCCAGCCATGGAAATTCTGGGTCAGCCTACACCGGGCAAGAGTTCAGGTGAAGCCATGAACATGATGGAAGAGCTGGCCTCTAAGCTGCCAACGGGCATCGGTTATGACTGGACGGGAATGTCCTATCAGGAACGTCTGTCAGGCAACCAGGCACCGGCTCTGTATGCCATTTCGCTGATTGTGGTATTCCTGTGTCTTGCCGCACTCTATGAGAGCTGGTCAATTCCGTTCTCCGTCATGCTGGTCGTGCCGCTTGGCGTGGTCGGTGCGTTACTCTTCACCACCTTACGTGGCCTGAGTAATGACGTTTACTTTGTCGTGGGGTTACTGACAACCGTTGGCCTCTCGGCGAAGAACGCCATCCTGATCGTGGAATTCGCGAAGGATCTGATGGAGAAAGAAGGTAAGGGTCTGGTGGAAGCGACGCTTGAAGCCTGTCGTATGCGTCTGCGTCCTATCCTGATGACCTCGCTGGCCTTTATTCTTGGCGTACTGCCTCTGGCCATCAGCACCGGTGCAGGTTCAGGTGCGCAGAATGCGGTCGGTACCGGCGTAATGGGCGGTATGGTTACCGCTACCGCGCTGGCTATCTTCTTTGTACCGGTATTCTTTGTTGTGGTGCGCCGTCGCTTCGGTAAGAACAAAGCGGACATCGAAAAGGATCATCCTGTCGATAACCACACGCATTAATCTGTAAACATAAAGGCCGCGTCAGCGGCCTTTTTTAATCCCTTCACTGTTTACCGCCACGCTGACTTCCCTCGCCACAGATTGATCTCTGCCAGCCTTCACGTGCTTTAGCTTGCGCCTCTGACCTTCGTCGAAACATCGCCGGTATCAACCTGCCTTTACGCTTTTCGGTTTGCTTGCGTTGGCTTGTCACCTGCATGCGATTTTCTCCCTGCCTCGATGCTGTTTGCCCCTGGTTTTTCGAGGGTTGCATTCGGATCAGGTGCAGCGCATAATATTGTTATAGTATAACATTACATTGGTGACAATTATGAAAACAGGTATTCATCCCTCGTATCGTGCCGTGGTGTTCCATGACACCGCTGCTGACGTGTATTTCAAAATCGGTTCAACCATTAAGACTGACCGCACCGTTGAGTTTGAAGGCGAAACCCTGCCTTACATTACACTCGACGTCTCGTCGGCATCCCATGTGTTTTATACCGGTAAACAGAAAGACTTTGCTAAAGAAGGCAGTACCGCGCGCTTTAACCAGCGCTTCGGCCGTTTTCTGGGCCGTCGATAAGAGAGGACATCATGCAGGTATTGAGTTCGCTGCGTTCCGCCAAGAACCGGCATCGGGATTGTAAAGTGGTACGCCGTAAAGGCCGCATCTATGTCATCTGCAAAACGAATCCGCGCTTTAAAGCCGTGCAGGGAAGAAAGAAAAAACGTTGATGTGTCGTGAACCTTAGCCGGAATGTCGCTCACCCGCCATTCCGGCTTTTTTTATGCTCAGTGCATGCTTTTGAGCATGACCTCAACATTGTGTTTAAACGCCGCTTCATAGGTGGGCGCAGGGCCGGAAGCCGTCGACAGCGCTTCAGGATACAGCTCCCCCCCAGGTTTAGCACCGGTGGCGCTGGCAATCTGTTTTACCAGGCGAGGATCGGTCTGGTTTTCCATAAAGTAGGTTTTAATATGTTGCTGCTTAAGCTGGGTGATCAGGCTGGCCACATCGCTGGCGCTGGCTTCCGCTTCCGTTGAGAAACCGACAGGTGCCAGGAAGGTAACGCCATAGCGTTGCCCGAAGTACCCAAAAGCATCATGACTGGTCAGCACTTTACGTTTTTGTTGTGGAATTGCCGCGAAAGACGTTTTGGCCCAGCTGTCCAGTTTCTGTAGCTGCTGAATATAATTTTCGCCGCGCTTACGGATATCATCAGCATCCTGCGGGTCAGCCTTAATCAACGCCTCCATCACGTTTTTGGCATAAATCGTGCCGTTGTACATGCTGTTCCACGCATGGGGATCGGTGATGGTTTTGCCATCCTCTTCCATCGTCCGTGTTTCAATGCCCGTTGAGGCCACCACAGGTTGCCCTTTATAGCCCGACGCACTCACCAGACGATTCATCCAGCCTTCCAGCCCCAAACCACTGACAAAGACAACGTCGGCTTTTGCCAGTGCTTCGCTGTCTTGTGGCGTGGGTTCAAACGTGTGGGGATCACCATTCGGCCCTACCAGGCTTTTTACGTGAACGTGATCGCCCCCAATTTGTTTCACGATATCGGCCAGCACGGTAAAACTGGCTACCGCATCTACCGTTTTTGCCATTGATAATGGACTAATGACTAACGCCCCGATTGCCAGACTAATGGGTAATATCTTCATAGCTACCTCTGATTAATGGCGGCGCAGAATGCCACCGCACGGCCCTGTTAAGATGGAGAGAAAAAACAGCATCGCGGCACTCAATACCACCGCCGGGCCTGCCGGCAGTGAAAAGTGCCAGGAAAGTACCAGCCCCGCGAACGCAGACAGCACGGCCATCAACATGGCTGAGCCCAGCATGACGACGAGGTGACGACTCCAGAAGCGTGCGCTGGCGGCGGGCAACATCATCAGCCCGACCGACATCAATGTGCCCAGCACCTGAAAACCCGCGACCAGGTTAAGCACCACCAGCGTCAGGAAAATACCGTGCACCAGCGGCGCACTCCATTTGCCCTGCGCGCGCAGAAAATCTGAATCGAATGCATCAATGACCAGAGGACGGTAGATGACGGCCAGCATCAGCAGCGTAAACGCGGCGATGCCGCCGACCACCGCCAGGGCAGGATTATCCACCGCCAGCAGCGATCCAAACAGAACGTGCAGCAGATCGACGCTGGAGCCACGCAGTGAAACCAGCGTGACGCCCAGCGCCAGCGAGCCGAGGTAAAATCCGGCAAAGCTGGCATCTTCTTTAAGCGGCGTATAACGACTGACGGCCCCCGACAGCAGCGCCACCGCCAGGCCTGCAATCAGTCCGCCAACGCCCATCGCCACCAGGGATAAACCCGAGATTAAATAGCCGATGGCGGCACCGGGCAGCACGGCATGGGATAAAGCATCCCCGATTAAGCTCATCCGGCGCAGAGACAGGAAGACGCCCAGCGGCGTGGCACTGAACGCCAGCGCGACACAGGCCACCAGCGCCCGTCGCATAAAGCTGAACTCAATGAAAGGTTGAATAATTGTCACGGCGCGACGCTCCGTAACGGAGCGGTGTCGACCATGCTACGTCGATGAGAACCATCATCCATAGACAGAACATCCGTGAAGTAGCGCTCCACCAGGGGATGGTCATGCAGCACCACCATGAGCGTGGTACCGGCCTGCTGCTGCTGCTGCAAAATAGACATCAGCAACGTTACCGTCTTGCTGTCAATGCCGTTAAAGGGTTCATCAAGCAACCACAGGCGACTGCGTTGCAGCATGAGCCGAGCAAACAGCACGCGCTGCAGCTGCCCACCAGATAAGGTGGAAGGTTGAGCATCGGCATAGTCGCTCATCTGCACCGCATCCAGCGCGTCACTGATCTCTTTGCGTAATGCCCGGTTGATACCACCAAACCATCCACAGCGCGGCCAGCAGCCTATCGAAACCAGTTCATAGACGGTCAGCGGGAAACGTGTTTCCAGCTCACTGCGCTGAGGTAGCCACCCGACTTCGCGACGTGGGACATGCAGCTCACACTGTCCTTTCACCGGCGGCAATAAGCCGGCAATGGTTTTAATCAGCGTGGATTTTCCGCTCCCGTTAGCCCCCATCAGAGCGGTCATGCTGCCCTGAGCCAGCTCCGTCGTCACAACGGGCGTCACCGATTGCCCCTGATAGCCCACCTGCAAATTTCTGAACGCTATCACGGCTGCATTCCCCACCACATCGCTATTGCCAGAACAGCGATTAACATGAGTGCTACGACTAACCGCCCACCGAGTGACATTAACAGCCCACTTTGATTCATCACTGCACCAGGAAAAATGTTATAACATAACAACCATGATATCCGATGTTGTGGTGCCAGAGGCACAGCAATGTGTTTCAAAAAATAAATCAGCGCACAAATTGCCTGTAAAGCCACGTTTGATAAGCAGTAACGAATCAATCACTTGCTTAAAACTGGCACTACTAATCTCTTATTACAGGCGCACTGCTACTTGCAAACCGCCAGAAGAACATCAATGATGGGTTTACAGGCGTTATTTATGAGCAGGCCATGTCAGTAAGAATTGAATGCAATGTCGCGCAGGATGAAACGGATTGCGCAAAATTAGCCACAATTATTGGGCGGAATATTCTCAAAATAACAGATTCTCTGGTTGGCGATTTACAATGGTATTCAGCTAATGCCATGTTAGTGCCAGACAGTTTAAAAGTTATTGCTGTTGAGATGACGGGGTCGAATAGATTTAAGTTACTTTACGTTTTTCAGTGGAATGTATTTAATCCCTGCCTGGATTTAAATGAAACCATTACGCAGAATGAACAAGTCAGCTTTCATATCAGCCCTGCTGCGCTTGTGTTTGAGCCGATCGAGAATCAGCGCCCCTCACCTGGCGATGAATTGTAATATTTAGTAATGGAGGTGAGCAGAACTAATGATTTTACACTATTCTTAACTCAGTCCGTTATTTACAAACCCGACAACCACTTCTTTGCCACTTCACCTAATCTTGCCGCATTGCGGTAACTTTGCTTGCTACGGAGGGGAAAAAGATGGACGAATACTCACCGAAACGGCATGATATTGCCCAGCTTAAATACTTGTGTGAGAGTTTGTTTGACGCAAGCATGGCGACATTAACTGACAGTCATCATGGCTGGGTTAATGATCCTACTGCCGAAAGCAATTTACAGCTAAACGATCTGATTGAGCATATCGCCTCTTTCACCATGAATTACAAAATTAAGCATGTTGAAGACGAAGCACTGATTACCCAAATCGATGAATATCTTGATGATACCTTTATGCTGTTCAGCAACTATAGTGTAAATACTCAGGACCTTCAGCGCTGGCAACGCTCAGCGAAACGTTTATTTAATCTGTTTACTGAAGAGTGCGCTTTTCTTCAACAGCCAAGCCATTCATTATAGTACTGACGTGAGAACGGTTTATTTATGAACAAAACCCTAACTAAAACTGATTATTTGATGCGACTGAGGCGCTGTCGTTCAATTGACACGCTGGAAAGAGTGATTGAAAAAAATAAGTACGAATTACCCGATGACGAATTAGCAGTATTCTACTCAGCAGCCGACCATCGTCTGGCGGAACTGACGATGAACAAGCTTTATGACAAAGTACCGGTCTCAGTCTGGAAATTTGTACGCTAAGTTATTTTTGCTTTACGTTTAATCTGATTTCACCAGCCAGTATCTGTATAACTCGCCTGCCGGCAATGGAACGGCCCAGGCGAGCTTCGGCTGTTTATCATCTGAAGAAAGGGATGTGACAGAGATGAAATGGTGGAGGCCCTGCCAGCTACATCCCGGCACACACGTCACCTGCTGCGGCTGCTTCCTTCCGGACCTGACCGAGTTCACAAGCTAGCATTGCGGGAGAACCAACAGGGCCTCCATTGACTAGCCCTCATTTCGAGAGCGGAGGCATTATCGGGGAAGCCTCCGGCAATTGCAAGCCTGGTGGGGATGACCGTTGGTTTCTTGTACGATCGCCGATAATTAACCTGCATTGTGATAAAATCATCGTCTTTTTTTGGGCAGGGTAAGCCGATGGACAGCACTGACAGCTTCAAACAGCGAATCTGGCAAATTGTCGCCGCGATTCCACCCGGTAAAGTCACCACCTATGGTGACGTCGCATTGTTGGCCGGCTCGCCCAGAGCAGCACGTCAGGTCGGTGGCGTACTCAGTCGCTTACCCGAGGGCAGCACGCTTCCCTGGCATCGGGTGATTAACCGTCATGGCACGATTTCGTTGCAGGGTGACCGTTTATTCCGTCAGCGAGACGCGCTGGAAGCAGAAGGCATTGAAGTGAGTGACGGCGGTGAGATTGATTTAGAAAAATATCGCTGGCGGTTTTAATGCATCAGGGCGACAACGAGGTCGCCCTGAACATATCGCCCTAAGGCATTACATGGTCGTCGGCGCAGGCACGGCGGCTGACGGGGTAACCTGAGTCGGTGAGGTGGACGGCACGCTGGTCGCTGCACCAGGTTGTGTCGCCATCGCCATTGATGGTACCGGCACTAACACCAGATCGGCTTTCGTTCCGCCCTGATTAATGACCGGTTTAACCTCTTCAGTGATAAAGGCCATTTTGCCGTCAACGGTAATCGCGGCGCTCAACAGGATACGTGCATTTGGCTGAATATCCGCTGGGTTGAAAGGCAGCACAAAGTGGAACGGTGCCTGCTTCCCATCCGTACGCACGACGCGCTGTGCCAGCACTTTTGACGGTGCGTCAGACACCGACGCATCGGACAGCGTCACAGTCAGCGCCGCATTCGGTGGAAGCGCGATACGCTGGCGGATATAGACCGATCCGCTGACGTTAGGCTGAGCAATCGTTGCTGTTTGTCCTGCTACCGCCGAACCCAACGTCGGGGTTGGCACCGGTTTGCCTTTGTGTGCACAACCTGCGAGAGCCATTGCCATCGCTACGCCACTTAACACATGCCAGAATTTCATTGATGTCGTCTCCTTTTGATCAAAATGATTTTTAGCAGTGAATCTTCATTACAGCGTTTCACTCGCCGTATGCCTTAATGTTGGCACAAAATCAGAAGTTTGCCTGGTTGGATGAAAGACAGAAAGTCTGATTGACGGAAACTGGTCGGATCTTTCACACTGAGGTAAATACTGATAATCAGGAAAGCGCCATGAGTCAGGCACTCGAAAATTTGCTTACTTTAATCCATCTGGAAAAAATCGAAGAAGGTCTGTTTCGCGGCCAGAGCGAAGATCTGGGACTGCGTCAGGTCTTTGGTGGTCAGGTCGTGGGACAGGCACTCTTTGCGGCCAAACAGACCGTCCCCGACGATCGCATTATCCATTCCTTCCACAGCTATTTTCTCCGCCCTGGCGACAGCCAGAAGCCCATTATTTACGATGTGGAAAGCCTGCGCGATGGTAAAAGCTTTAGCGCCCGTCGGGTTAGCGCCATTCAAAACGGCCAGCCGATTTTTTATATGACGGCCTCCTTCCAGGCACCGGAGAACGGGTTTGAACATCAAAAGCCGATGCCGCAGGTAAAAGGGCCCGATAACTTACCTAATGAACAGCAGATGGCGCAAAAAATGGCCCATATGCTGCCAGAAAAACTGCGTGAAAAATTTATTGCCGAACGGCCGCTGGAAATTCGCCCGGTGCAGATCCACAACCCGCTGAGAGGTCATGTTGATAAACCACAGCGTCAGGTATGGATTCGGGCCAACGGAACGCTGCCAGACGATTTGCGCATCCATCAGTATCTGCTGGGCTATGCCTCCGATCTCAACTTTTTACCGGTGGCGCTACAGCCACATGGTAAAGGTTTTCTGGAAGCCGATATGCAGGTAGCGACGATAGATCACTCTATGTGGTTTCATCGTTCGCTGAACTTCAATGACTGGCTATTGTATAGCGTGGAGAGTACTTCCGCGTCAGGTGCGCGAGGCTTTGTACGTGGCGAATTTTATAACCGGCAAGGCGAACTGGTGGCGTCAACGGTGCAGGAAGGGGTGATGCGCCAGCGTCACGAATAGCAAAAAGGGGCGAAATCGCCCCTTTGTTTTATCGGTATCGCTGTAGAGATAACTTATTGGTTGTAAGCGTTCTCGCCATGGCTGTTGACGTCCAGGCCTTCGCGCTCATGCTCTTCTGGTACACGCAGACCCACAATCATATCCGCCAGTTTGAAGCCAATGAAGGCCACCACACCGGACCAGACAATGGTGACACCCACGCTCAGCAACTGAATCGAAACCTGATGACCCATGGTGACGCCTGGGGCATAACCTACGCCGCCCAGCGAGGAAGACGCGAATACACCTGTCAGGATACAACCGATGATGCCACAGACGCCGTGAACACCGAATACGTCGCAAGGGTCGTCAACCCGCAGCCATCTTTTCAGCGTTGTCACGCCCCAGATGCCAGCCAGACCACCCACTAAACCGATAATTAACGCGCCACCGACACCGACATAACCACAGGCTGGAGTGATGGCGACCAGGCCAGCAATGAAGCCAGAACAGGCACCTAACAGCGAAGGTTTGCCGCGCATCGCCCACTCACCAAAGGTCCATGCCAGCACGGCACCCGCAGTGGCAACAACGGTATTCAGGAAGGCCAGTGCAGCAATTTCGTTAGCGGCAGACGCCGACCCTGCGTTAAAACCAAACCAGCCGACATACAGAATCGCCGTACCGGTGAACACCATCGGCAAGTTATGCGGTTTAAACGCCTCTTTACCAAAACCGGCACGTTTACCCACCAGGTAAGCACCGACCAGGCCTGCAACCGCAGCGTTAATGTGCACCACCGTGCCGCCTGCAAAGTCCAGTGCGCCATCCTGAGCCAGCAAACCGCCCGCCCATACCATATGTGCGATAGGCACATAGGCCAGCGTGAGCCACACCAGGACAAAAATCAGTACCGCGGAGAAGCGAATACGTTCAGCAATAGCACCGACAACCAGCCCTACGGTAATACAGGCAAACGAGGCCTGGAATGCCACGTGGATATATTGATAAAAGCTGCCCATCACCGCTGTCAGAGCAATGTTTTTCAGCATCACCCAGTTAAAGCTACCAAAGAAGGCGTTACCTTCACTGAAAGCCAGTGAGTAGCCATAAATGACCCACAGCACGCACACCAGCGAAAAGGTCACAGCCACCTGGGTCAGCATAGAAAGGACGTTTTTACCGCGGATCAGGCCACCGTAAAACAGCGCAATCCCAGGAATTGACATAAACAGCACCAGCGCGGTGCAAATCATCATAAAGGCGTTATCGGCTTTGTCTGCAACGGCAGGTGCAGCAGCCATTGCAAGCGACGGTAACAGTGCCAGGCTGGTGAGGCCCAACTTGGTCAGCATTTTATTCATTTTTTTTCCATCCCATCACATTACTGAGTCTTGTTTACAGTGCGGCTTCGTCGGTTTCGCCGGTACGTATGCGAATCACGCGCTGCAGTTCAGCAACGAAAATCTTACCGTCGCCAATTTTTCCGGTGTAAGCCGATTTACTGATTACGTCCACCACTTCGTCCAGTTGGTCATCGGCAATGGCGATATCAATTTTTACTTTAGGCAGAAAGTTCACGCTGTATTCCGCACCACGGTACAGTTCGGCGTGCCCTTTCTGACGCCCAAAACCTTTCACTTCGGAGACGGTCAGTCCCTGAATACCAATTGAGGATAATGCCTCTCGCACATCTTCAAGCTTGAACGGCTTAATTACGACGGTAACCAGCTTCATAGCCTCTCCTTAAGGGTTTGAAATAAGTAAGTCTCATGGACACGCAGAGACTTAAGCAAAGCCTGTGCCAGATGTAATTAAAGGATGAAATCAGTTATCAGGCCGCGACGGAATAAGGCTCAGTTAATGCTGAATATGTGGACAGGAAAGGTAAGAAGGACAGATAAGCGAAGCGGATGCACACCTTTGGTGCGCTCAGGCTCAAAGACGTGCATCCAAACGGATCAAGGGAGAAAATATGTGCAAAAAAGGTGCAATCAGACGGCGCTGACTAACGGCGCGGCCAATTCCAGCTCTTCACCTGCCTGTTGCAGCTGGTACATTTGCCAATAGCGCCCCTGTAATGCCAGGAGTTGCTGATGCGTCCCCTGCTCCACCACGTTACCGCGGTGCAGCACCAGAATGTTGTCAGCTTCGGTGATGGTCGAGAGGCGATGAGCGATCACCACCAGCGTCGTATGCTGGCGCAGGGTGCGCAGAGTGTGCTGAATCGCCTGCTCTGTACCGGAGTCGATATTGGCAGTGGCTTCATCAAGAATCAGAATCTTCGGCAACTGCACCAGCACACGCGCCAGCGCCAGTAACTGCTTTTGCCCCACGGACAGGTTATTCCCCTGCTCGCCCAGTCGGGTGTGAATGCCGTCGGGCAAGGCGCGGGCCAGCGGTGCCAGTTGCACCTGCTCCAACGCTGTCCACACCGCGTCTTCACTGATATCCCGGCCCAGACGCACGTTGGCCAGCAGCGAATCGGCCAGCACCACCGGGTCCTGCTGCACCATAGCGATATCGCGTCGTAGCGCGTGGTGGGAATACTCGCCCAGCGGGCGATCGTCAAGCCTGACCTCGCCGCGCGTCACCGGGTAGTAACCCATTAACAGGTTCGCCAGCGTGCTTTTACCGCTACCGGTATGACCGACCAGGGCAACAAAACCGCGTGAGGGGACATCCAGACTAATATTGCTCAGCACGTCGCGATTATCGCGATAGGCAAAACTGAGGTTATTCAGCGTAATCCGCCCGGACGTCATCGGCTGGTCACTGTCACCATAATGCTGTTGCGGAGCATCCATCAGTTCAAAAATACGTTCGCCCGCCACGACCGCCTGCTGCAACATAGACTGCTGCGTCGTGAGTTCGATCAGCGGCTCGTTAAGCCGTCCCAGATAGGTGATAAATGCGTACAGTACGCCGACTTCGAAAACACCCGGCATCGAAAAACTGAACAACAGCAGTAAGCCACACAGCACCAGTGCCGAAAACAGGCTTAAGAGTGGCCGCAGCAGGAAACCATCAAGCCGCAGCGTTTGCATGCGCGCCAGATAGTGAGAGCGGCTGGCCTCACCCATGCGTTCGCCAAAGCGCGCCTGCTGGCGAAACTGCTGTATCACGCTCATCCCACTGATCACTTCGTTAAAGCCGTTATTGATATCGGCCAGATAGCTGCGAACGCGCCGGGCTATCGGCGTGCTGAAGCGCTGATAAATCAGCATCACGATAAGCACCATAGGGAAAATCAACATGGCCACCAGCGCCATGCGCCAGTCCAGACTGAACATGGCCACCATCATTGCGCCTACCAGTGCCGCACTGCGCAGAACGGTTGCCACAACGGTCACATACAGATCCCTCACGACTTCGGTGTCGTTGGTCACCCGGGAAATCAGTTGTCCAACCGGCTGGGTATCAAACGCGGCAAGGGGCTGACGCAGGGCCGCGTCCATGGCATCGGTGCGTAAACGCTGTACCACGCCAATAGCGGCCTGGTTAAACAGCAGCGCCTGGCCGTAATGCAGCGCAGCGGCCAGCAGTTGCAACAGAATAAAACTTACCACCAGGCCCGCCACAATGCCCCAGGGCATGTGATGCTTCGCCACCAGATTATCGATGAAATAACTCACCAGTACGGGACCGGTGACTTCGGCAGCGGCGGCCACCCACAGCATTAACACCGCCAGCGACAGGGATTTGCGCCAGGGTTTACCGTAACTCAGCAGGCGTTTGAGTGTTGGCCACATCGGTTGTGACTTAGTCATGTGGCACTCCTTTTTCAGTTTCATCATCATCCAGCGCGGCTTCCAGTTGCTGATAGCGGTACATATCCCGATACCAGCCCGCGTTGTTGCTCAGGGCGGCATGGTCGCCGCGTTGCGCTACGGTTCCCTGATGTAACACCAGAATCTCACTGGCTTCAGTCAGTGCGGATAAGCGATGGGCGCTAATGATCAACGTTTTGCCTTTCCCCCACTGGCGCAGATTATGCAGAATGTCATGCTCGGTGCGCCCGTCAACCGCCGACAGTGCATCGTCCAGAACCAGGATCTCTGCATTGAGCAGCAGGGCACGCGCGATTGAGATACGCTGCTTTTGGCCGCCCGACAACATGACACCGCGCTCCCCGACTTCGGTTTCGTACCCTTGCGGCAGGCGTAAGATATCGTCATGGACGCAGGCCATTTTTGCCGCCTGCTCGATATCCTCCTGACGGGCATCGGGCTTGCCCAGCGCGATGTTATTGGCCACGCTGTCGGAAAACAAAAACGGCGTCTGGCTGACCACCGCCAGGCGGCTGCGCCAGCTGTCCAGACGCAGTTGCGGCAGCGGAATCGCATGATAGCGAATATCCCCTTGCTGAATATCGAAGTGGCGCTGAATCAAACTCAGCAAGGTGGTTTTACCACTGCCGGTCGGGCCACACAGGCCCAGCATATCGCCAGGCTTAAGCTGAAACTCAACGTGGCTCAGGATCGCGCCCGAGCTGGCGGGATAGCGAAACTCATGAATGGCAACCTGCAGCGTTCCTGCCCGCTCGGGCAACGTTTTATCGCCGTCTTCAACCACCGGTGCCTCAGAGAGTAACGCACGAATCCGGCTCCAGGCAGCACTGCCACGTTCAACAATGTTGAACATCCATGCCAGCGCCAGCATCGGCCAGATCATCAAACCAAGATACATCACAAAGCTGGTGAGCTGCCCGAGCGTCATTTGCTCATGCCACACCAGCCAGCTTCCGCCGCCAATCGCCAGCAGGTTGGCAAAGCCAATCGCGATATAAATGGTGGGATCAAAACGCGCATCTACCCGCGCAACACGCAGGTTTTTCGCGCCGGTGTCGCGGGCAATATCGGCAAACTGCTCTGACTGATGCTGCTCCAGGCCAAACGCCTTGATCATTCGGATACTGGTCAGGCTCTCTTGCGTCTGGTCGTTCAGGCTGGAAAAGGCTGCCTGCGCCAGTTTGAAACGGTTATGCAACTGCTCGCCATAGCGGTGAATCACCAGCGCCATAAACGGCATGGGTATCAGCGACACCAGCGTCAACTGCCAGCTGATTTGGGTACTCATGGCAATCAACACCACACATCCCATCACCAGGGAATCCACCAGCGTCAGCACGCCTTCACCGGCGGCAAAGACCACACGATCGACATCGTTGGTGGCGCGGGCAATAAGATCGCCGGTACGGTGACGCAAATAAAAGGCTGGCTGCTGACGGCTGAGCTGACGATAAAAATCTTCACGCAGCTCAACGGCCAGCTGGTAGGACGCCCCAAACAACAGCACGCGCCAGACATAGCGCAGCAGATAAACCACCACGGCCGTCAGCAACATAATGCCAATCCACATCATTATGTGGCGGGCGCTCATGTTCTGATGGGTGACACCGTCAACAATCACGCCCACAACCCAGGGCGGCAGTAATTGCAGTACGGCAATAACGATCAGTAAGGTCACGGCGCCAAGGTAGCGTCGCCACTCACGAATAAAATACCAACTTAACTGGCTGAATAATCGCACAAGGCTGCTCTCAATCTCTGGTACTCAAGGGCCAACAGGCAGGGCTGTCGTGTATTTAATCTCTTCCATCGCAAAGCTGGAGGTCACATCGATCAGGCCTGTTACACCATTAACTAAACGCTTATAAAAGGCATCATAACTTTTCATGTCGGCAACCTGAATACGCAGTAAATAATCGTACTCACCGGCCATACGGTAAAAGCCCATCACTTCCGGCATGCTCTGCACCACCGAGACGAACTCCTGATACCAGGCCTTACTGTGCTGGGTGGTTTTGACGAACATAAACGCCGTCAGGGAAAGGCCAAGTTTTTCATTGTCCAGTAGTGCAACCCGCCCGCGAATAATGCCATCTTCTTCCAGCTTTTTCAGGCGCTTCCAGCAGGGCGTGGTAGTGAGATTCACCGCGTCCGCCAGCACCTGGAGAGAGGTAGTGCAGTCCTGCTGCAACATAGCCAGCAATTTAAGGTCAATTTTATCTGGCATATGGGCCTCCGGTAGAATTATTTTCTCCATTACCGCCATTTTAACGCAAAACCTGCAAGCTCTTTTTCCTGCACGTGCCTTAAGATAGTGACTTTCACCCGAGCGGAAATGAACCCTATGTCAACATGCTGGATACGCCACGCGATTAACGAAATAAACGCTGACTTTCAACGCTCAGCGGACACGCACTTAATTCGCTTCAGTTTGCCGGATTTTCCGGGCATTGGGTTCTATCTGAAAGATGAAAGTACGCATCCCAGCGGAAGCCTGAAACATCGCCTGGCGCGTTCCCTGTTTCTTTACGCGCTTGCCAATGGTTGGATCAAACAAGGCACGCCTGTTATTGAAGCCTCTTCTGGCAGTACCGCCGTCTCTGAAGCCTATTTTGCTCGCCTGTTGGGCTTACCCTTTATTGCCGTGATGCCAGCCAGCACTGCAAAGCGGAAAATTGAGCAGATTACCTTCTACGGCGGTCAGTGCCATTTTGTCAGCGATCCCTGTCAGCTCTATGCCGAATCCGAGCGTCTGGCCCGGGAACTGAACGGCCACTTTATGGATCAGTTTACCTATGCTGAACGGGCAACCGACTGGCGCGGCAACAACAATATTGCCGAAAGTATTTTCCGCCAGATGGCGAACGAGCCTTTTCCTGTTCCTCATACGTTAATTATGAGCGCGGGCACCGGCGGTACGTCAGCCACATTGGGGCGCTATATCCGCTATCAGGGATGCGATACGCGCTTACTGGTGGTCGATCCGCAGCATTCGGTTTTTTATGACTACTGGCAAAATCGTGATGCCACTCTGACCAGCAATCGCGGCAGCATGATTGAAGGTATTGGTCGCCCACGCGTTGAACCCTCCTTTATGCCTGATGTGATTGATGAAATGATCAAAGTGCCCGATGGCGCGACAATTGCCGCCATGCTGAAGCTGGAAACCCTGTTGGGACGTAAACCGGGCCCCTCTACCGGCACGAATTTTTGGGGCATGATGCAGGTAGCAAAACGCTTACGCGATAACAACGAGCAAGGCTCGCTGGTGACGCTCCTGTGCGACAGTGGCGAACGTTATCTTGATACCTACTATCAACCCGAATGGGTGGCTCAGCATATTGGCGAGATTGCGCCATGGCAGCATGAGCTGGCCTGAGGTGGCGATCAAGCCTGTCTTCTGGCGTGCGGGTTGGATAACAGCGGCCTGAGCAACCACGGTGCCAGGATTCGCAGCTCGTCCTGTCTGACAGGCTCAGCGATGACGAGTCCATCCTGTTGACGCTGCCGGCCTCAATCTGTTTAGCGCCCATTCCACTGACGTCACCTGACGCCCTCACCTGCCCCTTTCCGCTGACGCGGTTAGGCTTCTCGCCAGCCCCACGGTACTAATCTGAGCGCGTGCTGTACCCGTTACCCGGGGACCGCCGCGCTGCGGAAACCGTTGAGGACCAGCGTTCATTGGTATTCTCCTGATAGTGACCGCCGCTTGCAGCTGTTCAGCAACGCCCTGAGGTATTACCATAAGCACCAATTTTTGTTATTAGGACGAGCCATGAAACGCGCCGTTGTGGTATTTAGCGGTGGACAAGACTCCACCACCTGCCTGGTTCAGGCTTTACAGCTTTACGATGAAGTACACTGCGTGACCTTCGATTATGGTCAACGTCACCGTGAAGAGATTGAGGTAGCGCGTGAGCTTGCGTTAAAACTAGGCGCCCGGGCGCATAAAGTGCTGGATGTGACCATGCTGAATGCGCTGGCCGTCAGTAGCCTGACGCGAGACAACATCCCGGTTCCTGCTTATGACCCGCAGGCAACGGGCCTGCCAAGCACATTTGTACCGGGCCGAAATATTCTGTTCCTGACTCTGGCCTCCGTTTACGCCTATCAGGTTGAGGCTGAGGCGGTGATCACCGGCGTTTGTGAAACGGACTTCTCCGGTTATCCCGACTGTCGCGATGAGTTTGTTAAAGCGCTTAACCACGCCGTCACGCTTGGCATGGCGCGCGATATCCGCTTTGAAACCCCGCTGATGTGGCTCGATAAGGCCGAAACCTGGGCGCTGGCCGATTACTGGCAGCAGCTCACGCTAATCCGTGAAGAGACGCTCACCTGCTATAACGGCGTGAAAGGTGACGGCTGTGGCGAATGTGCCGCCTGTCATCTGCGCGCAAAAGGTCTGAAGGCTTATCTGCAGGATAGTCCCGGCATCATGTCAGCCATGAAGGCAAAAACCGGTTTACAGTAAAGACGTGAGCGGCGGCTAACGATTGCCGCCGCGTTGATCCTGTCAGTCAGGTTATTAATTTTTCCAGCCGCTGCCGCACTTCGCCTTCAAGCGGAACGGCTTTTTGTGAACGAAGATCGATACACACGAAAGTCAGTGCCGCATCCGCAACCACCGTATCCCCACCGGCTAAAAGAATACGTTGAGACATAATGCCGCTTTTTCCATTGAGCTGCGTCATCTCGCTGCTGATCTCCAGGACATCGCCCAGCACCGCCGGGCGACGATAGTTGATGTTGATGTTAACCACCACAAAGGCCAGTTTTTGCTCAAGCAGCCAGTTAAAAGCGTCTGCTTCCTCCAGCCATTGCCAGCGCGCTTCTTCTAAAAACTCCAGATAACGAGCATTATTAACATGCTGATAAACATCCAGATGATAACCGCGCACTTTTATCGTGGTCTGCATTCCTGTTCTCCTGCTGCTAAAGATTAACTGGTTGGACCTGTTCACTTTAGCAGAGTCCGGCCAGGCCAGCAGGTTAAGCATCAGAGTTGCGCCTTACCTCACAATTTCAGACGCGACGCATTTCTCTCGACCAGAGCATTACCAAAGCCGGGCACATCTTTAAGTTGATCGATGGCCGTGAACGGGCCGTATTCTTCACGATAGCTGACGATGGACTGCGCCTTTTTCAGACCCACACCGTTCATCACCGACGAGAGCTGTTCTGCCGTCGCGTCGTTGATACTGACCTGCTCCTGATGCGGCAGGGAAACCTGAGCGGCCTGCGTTTCACTTGGGGTTTCTGCCGCTGACAGTGGCATTTGATACAGTGCGCCACACAGGGCGAGGGAAAGATAAAAGGCCTGTAAGTTGGTTTTAGCCATGCTGTGTTTCTCCTTGTGTTAAACAGCAGGCTCAGGTTGTCATGTCGGTAAAATGGACTCAAAGCGCAAACGACAGAAATGGAAAAGGCCGCATAAGCGGCCTTTAGTCGTTTCAGTGATTACCTGAATTTTGCGAGGATTACTGCATCTGGGCAGCAGCACCGTATTTAATTTTGGCCTCTTTGCGCAGATTTTGCAGCAATGCTTCAAAGGCAAGTTGCGCATTGTTCTGCGTGACACCTTTGACCATTTCATCAATCTGAGCCTGAGGCATGCTACCGGTGCTGACTTTATTAACCGCCACCAGTACCACATTGCCCTGCATATCTTCGCTTACGCCCCAGGACGGTTTGTTATCCGCAGGCTGTGGCAGGTTAAACGCCGCCTGCGCCACCGGGTCCTGAGAATTACGATCAACCGTTTTGCTGGCGCTCAGCGTCAGGCCTGCGGCTTTTAGCACATCCTGTTTTCCGGCTTTCAGGTCGGCTAACAGTTTATCGGCCTGGGCTTTTGCCTGCTGCGTCGCTTTATCGTGTTTCAACGTATCGATAATCTGTGCTTTAACCTTCTCCAGCGGCTCTACCGCTTCAGGTTTATGCTCGCTGATACGCAACACAAAAGCGCGATCGCCATCGACACTGATGATGTCAGAGTTATTCCCCGGCGCGCCATTTTGACCAACAAGACCGCCGTTAAAAATAGCCTGCTTCACCGCGTCGAAGTCGAGATCTTTCGGCACGTCATCACGGTTAAACCAGCCTGTTTCTGTGGCTTTAATGCCTGACGCCTGCTCAGCACCGGCCAGCGACTCATTGTCATTGCTGGCTGCTTCGCTCACCTTCTGCTGCAGTTTATAGAAAGCGTCCAGCGCTTTTTCCTGCTCAACTTTATCCGCCACTTCGCTGCGCACATCAGCCAGCGGCTTGATCTGCTCAGGCTTGATATCGTCAAGGCGCACAATCAGGAAACCAACGGAAGACTTAATCACACCTGACAGTTGGCCTTTCTCTTTCAGCCCTGCATTTTTCAGCTCATCCGGCGTGGTTGACGGCTCCAGCCAGCCCATGTCCCCACCTTTACGGGCAGAAATCGGGTCGATGGATTTGGTCTTCGCCAGCTCGGCAAAATCAGCACCGCTCTTCAGCTGAGCCAAAATCGCATTGGCATCGGCTTCCGTTTTGGTCTGAATCACGCTGTAACGATCGCGCTGTGGCTGCGTGTAGTCCGCTTTATTTTTATCATACCAGGCCTGAATATCCGCATCGCTGGCATTTTCCTGCATACCGGCGGCATCCAGTTTGATATAGCTGACCCGGAACTGCTCAGGGGCCATAAAGCTGTTTTTATGCTGCTGATAGTACTGGCTGGTTTCGTCATCGTTGACGGTTTGCTTTGCCGCCAGCGCATTCACGTCGATCGTCGCGGTCTGAATATCACGCTTCTGTGCCACCAAATCCACCAGCTTGCTGGTTTCATTTTTAAGCATAAAGTCGGTGTTCGCGATGGCGTTAATCAACTGCTGGGTGGCCAGTTGTTTACGCAGCGCTTCCGCGTACTGGTCAGCGTTGAAGCCCATATCGGTAATCATCGCGTTATATTTGGCGTTATCAAACTTACCGTTGGTCTGGAAAGCGGCCTGATTGAAAATAGCCTGCTTGACCTGATCGTCACTGATAGCGATGTGCAGATCTTTAATGTAGGTGTCCAGTAAAGCCTGATCGATCAGCTGAGACAGTGCCTGCTGGCGCATCTGCTGCATGTAACCGTCATTACCTGCCAGTTGTGAGAACTGATCACCCAACATCTGCTGCTGACGGTTCCGTTCGCTGTTAAATGCCCGATCTAACTGCGCCCGGCTGATCTCCTGACCGTTAACTTTGGCCGCATAATCATTGTTGCCGCCAATCAGATAGTTGCCAACGCCGGTCAGCACAAAGGAGAGAATGATCAACCCCAAAATAATCTTGAGCACGACATGGTTCGACGCCGCGCGTAAATTGTCCATCATGGTATGACAACACTCCGCTGTAGTGTGAATGTAAAGCCCTGTCGCAATAACGCCATCTTCCCGGCGCATTACTCAGCTGCAAATCTGGCTGGCAGCAATAATCCTGTTGAGACAAGCCTCGCGACCTTTACTGCCTCTCTGGATATAAAAAAGGCACATCTCATCGATGTGCCCGTATGTTACATGAGAACGCGTTAACCGTCCTCTAATCCACTCAAGAAAATGTGTTAATGAGTGGTGGCGTTGTCATTAGTTGACAGCGTCTTTCAGTGCTTTACCTGCACGGAAACCCGGTACTTTACCTGCCGGGATAGTAATCTCTTTACCGGTTTGCGGATTACGGCCTGTGCGCGCTGCACGCTCACGTACTGAGAAAGTGCCGAAACCCACCAGCGCCACTTCATCTCCGCCTTTCAGCGCATCAGAAACAGAGCCCATAAATGCATCTAACACACGTCCTGCTGCTGCTTTAGAAATGTCGGCATCGGCAGCAATTTTATCGATCAGTTGTGACTTATTCACTCTATTCATCCCCTCTTTATTATTTCACATCGTACCCACGCTTCCTGTCGGGTACGAACGCGCAGCAAGTTATATCAAGCCTTATTAGCTGAAACAACGGTAATCCTCTTATAACGTCAGTCCAGCAGCAACCTAAATTAACGGCACAAAAAAAAGCTGGCAAGCACCAATTGGTGTTGCCAGCTCTGCTTTTTAACGGTTTATGCCATTAATCACTATTTTGCGGTAGCAACCTGCATGCCGTAAGGCGCATTTTCCAGTGCCAGATTCAGCACTTCTTCAATGCGCTTGACCGGATGGATTTCCAGATCGGCAATCACGTTCTGTGGAATTTCTTCCAGATCGCGTTTGTTCTCGTCCGGGATCAGAACCACTTTGATGCCACCACGGTGTGCTGCCAGCAGCTTCTCTTTCAGCCCGCCGATAGGTAACACCTGACCGCGTAAGGTGATCTCACCCGTCATCGCCACATCAGAGCGCACCGGGTTACCGGTCAGACAGGACACCAGTGCAGTACACATCGCAATACCGGCACTTGGACCATCTTTTGGCGTTGCCCCTTCCGGTACGTGCACATGGATATCACGTTTTTCATAGAAATCACCGTTGATACCCAGTTTTTCTGCACGTGCGCGTACCACGGTCAAGGCTGCCTGAATGGATTCCTGCATCACTTCACCCAGCGATCCGGTATAGGTCAGTTTCCCTTTACCAGGCACACAGGCGGTTTCGATAGTCAGCAAATCACCGCCAACTTCCGTCCAGGCCAGACCGGTAACCTGACCAACACGGTTTTCGCTGTCGGCGCGGCCATAGTCAAAGCGCTGAACCCCAAGGAAATCCTTCAGGTTTTCACCATTAATGGTGATGTGCTTTTTGGTTTTATCCATCAGCAGCGTTTTCACTGCTTTACGGCACAACTTGGACAGTTCACGTTCCAGGCTACGCACACCGGCTTCTCGCGTATAGTAACGAATGATACCGACGATCGCGCTGTCATCGACGCTGATCTCTGACGCTTTCAATGCGTTGCGCTCAATCTGCTTAGGCAGCAAATGCTGTTTCGCAATGTTGAGCTTCTCATCTTCGGTATAACCCGACAGACGGATCACTTCCATACGATCCAGCAGCGGTGCCGGGATGTTCATGGAGTTAGAGGTCGCCACAAACATCACATCGGAGAGATCGTAATCCACTTCCAGATAGTGATCGTTAAACGCAATGTTCTGCTCTGGGTCCAGCACTTCCAGCAGGGCTGATGCCGGATCGCCGCGCATGTCTGATGACATTTTGTCAATTTCATCTAACAGGAACAGGGGGTTTTTCACGCCCACTTTCGCCATTTTCTGAATCAACTTGCCCGGCATTGAACCGATATAGGTACGGCGATGACCACGGATTTCCGCTTCGTCACGGACGCCACCCAATGCCATACGAACGTACTTACGCCCGGTGGCTTTCGCAATGGACTGACCCAGCGAGGTTTTACCGACGCCCGGTGGCCCCACCAGACAAAGGATAGGTCCTTTGATTTTGCTGACGCGACTTTGCACCGCAAGATATTCAAGGATGCGGTCTTTAACGCGTTCCAGACCGTAGTGGTCAATGTCCAGGGTTTCCTGAGCCTTGCGCAGATCTTTCTTCACTTTGCTGCGCGCGTTCCATGGAACCTGCACCATCCAGTCGATATAGCCACGCACCACCGTCGCTTCCGCAGACATCGGTGACATCATTTTCAGTTTCTGCAGTTCAGCTTCCGCTTTTTCACGCGCTTCCTGCGGCATTTTGGCCGCATCGATTTTGCGTTTTAATGCTTCGTACTCATCAGGCGTATCATCCATCTCGCCCAACTCTTTCTGAATGGCCTTCATCTGCTCATTCAGATAGTACTCACGCTGGCTCTTTTCCATCTGCTTTTTAACGCGGTTGCGAATGCGTTTTTCAACCTGCAGCAGATCGATTTCAGATTCCATCATCGCCATCAGATATTCCAGACGTTCGTTCACGTCTGACATCTCCAGCACTGACTGTTTATCTGCGAGTTTCAATGGCATATGCGCCGCAACCGTATCCGCCAGGCGTGCCGCATCGTCAATATTATTCAGTGAGGTTAAGACCTCAGGTGGGATCTTTTTATTCAGTTTGATGTAGCCTTCAAACTGATTGATCGCCGTGCGCACCAGCACTTCCTGCTCGCGCTCTTCGATCTCTGGTGAGACCAGATATTCAGCCTGGGCCACAAAGTGGTCGCCGTTGTCAGCAAGCGTAGTGATGTTGGCACGCTGCAAGCCTTCAACCAGCACTTTCACCGTACCGTCTGGCAGTTTTAACATCTGCAGGACGGAGGCAATTGTACCCACTGAAAAAAGATCGTTTATGCCAGGTTCATCCGTTGAAGCCTCTTTCTGTGCGACCAGCATGATCTTTTTATCATGATCCATTGCGGCTTCGAGGCACCGAATTGATTTTTCCCGGCCAACAAACAACGGAATTACCATGTGCGGATAAACTACCACGTCGCGCAAAGGCAAGACGGGGATTTCAATGCGTTCAGAACGCTCAGGATTCATAGAGCTCTCTCTTAGTTTAGTGTCCGCCAGGTGATGGGTACCGCATCAGGCAGGTATGCGGTCAAACCCACAGGTGTCTGAGTATATGGGGATGATTGTCAGACATTCAATGTCACAACGGTGAGAAATGCAAAAGGGGAAAGATTTTCCCCTTTTTAGATGGCACAATGTGGACGATTTGTTTATTTATTCGCCAGAAGCCTGAGCTTCATGCTTGCCATAAATCAGCATAGGTTCGGACTGACCTTCAATAACTGACTCATCAATCACCACTTTCTCGACGTCGTCCATAGAGGGCAGATCGTACATCGTTTCCAGTAGCGCACCTTCCACTATCGAACGCAGACCACGCGCACCGGTTTTACGTGACATCGCCTTTTTCGCAATCGCCGTCAGGGCTTCATCACGGAATTCCAGATCCACGCCTTCCAGGTTAAACAGCGCCTGATACTGCTTGGTCAGTGCATTTTTTGGCTCACGCAGGATCTGAATCAGCGCCTCTTCACTCAGTTCATTGAGCGTTGCGACGACAGGCAGACGACCAATGAACTCGGGGATCAGACCAAATTTGATCAAATCTTCCGGCTCACACTGCGCCAGCAGCTCGCCTTCCGTTGCTTTTTGCGATTTGCCTTTTACCGTTGCACCAAATCCGATGCCTGAACCGGTTTCAACACGCTGGGAAATCACCTTGTCCAGACCGGCAAACGCACCACCACAGATAAACAGAATCTTCGAGGTATCGACCTGCAAAAACTCCTGCTGCGGATGTTTACGGCCGCCCTGCGGAGGAACCGCAGCCACTGTCCCTTCAATCAGCTTCAGTAACGCCTGCTGTACCCCTTCGCCCGACACATCACGGGTGATAGAAGGATTGTCTGACTTACGTGAAATTTTGTCGATTTCATCGATGTAGACAATACCACGCTGTGCTTTCTGCACATCGTAGTCACATTTTTGCAGCAGTTTCTGGATGATGTTTTCAACGTCTTCACCTACATAACCGGCTTCGGTTAACGTGGTGGCATCCGCCATGGTGAAAGGCACATCCAGTAAACGGGCAAGGGTTTCAGCCAGCAGCGTTTTACCGCTACCTGTAGGACCGATGAGCAGGATATTACTTTTGCCCAGTTCGATTCCGTTGCTGGTATCCCCGTTGCGCAGACGTTTGTAGTGGTTATACACCGCCACGGCCAGGACTTTCTTGGCCCTTTCCTGACCAATAACGTAATCGTCGAGGTGATGGCGAATCTCATGCGGCGTAGGCAGTGCACTACGTTCGCGATGCGGGGCAACCTCTTTAATCTCTTCGCGAATAATGTCGTTACACAGATCAACGCACTCATCGCAGATATACACTGACGGCCCGGCAATCAGCTTACGCACTTCATGCTGGCTTTTGCCGCAAAAAGAGCAGTACAGCAACTTTCCTGAACCGTCTTTGCGCTTATCTGTCATCAGTTAACCTCTTCTTGTTCTCAGGCCGTACCAGGGGTACAGCACTGGCCGTGGGTACACGGCCGATGTTCATTCAACCCATTATAACCCTGTCCTGTTAACTATAGACCAGAGACAAGGCGAAGTTAGGGCTTATTGGCGATGGGTCAGGATTGAATCGACCAATCCATACTCTACCGCTTCGCTGGCGGAGAGGAAACGGTCACGCTCGGTATCACGCTCAATTTCTTCCAGTGACTTGCCGGTGTGCTCCGCCATGAGTTCATTCATACGCTGCTTCACTTTCAGGATTTCGCGCGCATGGATTTCAATGTCACTCGCCTGTCCCTGATAGCCACCCAGCGGTTGGTGAATCATTACGCGTGAGTTTGGCAGACAGAAACGCTTGCCCTTAGTCCCGGCCGTCAACAGGAAAGCCCCCATTGAACAGGCCTGGCCCATACAAATTGTACTGACGTCCGGCTTGATAAACTTCATGGTGTCATAAATTGACATCCCTGCCGTAATCACGCCACCCGGCGAGTTGATATAAAGGTAAATATCTTTTTCCGGATTCTCTGCTTCCAGAAACAGCATCTGGGCCACAATCAGGTTCGCCATGTGATCTTCTACCTGACCGGTAAGGAAGATTACGCGCTCTTTAAGCAGACGGGAATAGATGTCGTATGAACGCTCGCCGCGCGAGGTTTGCTCGACCACCATTGGCACCAACGCATTGTGCGGTGCAGTAAACT
Organism: Pantoea sp. Fr+CA_20; assembly: GCF_024520835.1. NCBI lineage: Bacteria > Pseudomonadati > Pseudomonadota > Gammaproteobacteria > Enterobacterales > Erwiniaceae > Pantoea > Pantoea sp. Fr+CA_20. The sequence continues at coordinate 119,791 of NZ_JALNPN010000007.1, read as the reverse complement.
CACGATCGCCACTGTATGACATTACCGTCTCCTGGATAAATTTCATTGGCAACATTCTGTACCGATTTTACGTAAGACGAGCGTCAAAAACTATGCTCTGCCTCTTACCGACAACTCAAGGACGGTTAATCAGTCAGCCGAACTGTTTTTTGCATACTCCCTGTATCTTGGGATGCTGCTCAGTTGTTTCAAGCATAACAACCTTTTCATCAATCGCTAACCCGGAAAAAGCGATGCGTGAACAATTTGCCCAAAAATTAACCAAATAGCGGCAAACCGGCAGACAGCGAGCCTGATACAGAAAAAAGCCCGCGACTTTTCAGGCGCGGGCTTCAGCACAACCGGTTAAACGGACGATTAGGCCTGAGCGGTCTGATTCATCAGTTCCTGGAAGTTAGTTTCTTTCTCAGAAACTTTGGCTTTTGCCAGCACGGCTTCAACAGCCTGCTCTTCCAGCGCGACATTGCGCATGTTGTTCATCAGCTCGTTATTTTTGCTGTAGAACTCGATCACTTCCTGCGGATCTTCATACGCAGAAGCCATCTCTTCGATCAGCACTTTCACGCGATCTTCGTCAGCTTTCAGCTCGTGGGCGCGAATCACTTCGCCCAGCAGCAGGCCGACAACAACGCGACGTTTCGCCTGCTCTTCGAACAGTTCACGTGGCAGTTCCAGCGCCTGCTTCTCATCACCACCGAAGCGCTGTGCAGCCTGACGACGCAGAACGTCGACTTCGCTGTCGATCAGTGCAGAAGGCACGTCGATTGGGTTAGCGTCAACCAGACCGTCGATAGCCTGCGTTTTCACGCGGTTACGAATAGCGCCTTTCAGCTCGCGTTCCATGTTTTTACGCACTTCGGCACGCAGACCGTCAACTGAGCCATCTTCTACGCCGAAACGTTTGATGAAGTCTTCAGTCAGTTCTGGCAGTTCGCGCGTTTCAACTTTCTTCAACACGATTTCGAACTTAGCGTCTTTCCCTTTCAGGTTTTCAGCATGGTAGTCATCAGGGAATTTCACATCGATAGTGAAGGTTTCACCTGCTTTATGACCCACAACACCTTCTTCAAAACCTGGGATCATACGGCCCTGGCCCATTGCCAGAACGAAATCTGAGGCTTTACCGCCTTCAAACTCTTCGCCGTCAACTGAACCGGTAAAATCGACAGTCGCGCGGTCTTCTGCGCCCGCAGCGGCGTCGGTTTCAATCCAGTTAGCCTGCTGCTTACGCAGGGTTTCCAGCATGGTATCAACGTCAGCGTCAGTGACCTGAACCTGTGGCTTCTCGACTTCGATGTTTTCCAGGCCTTTCAGCTCAACTTCTGGATACACTTCGAATTCTACCGCATAGGTAAAGTCCTGACCTTCAGTGTATTCGCCTGGCACGTAGTTAGGTGCGCCAGCCGGATTGATTTTCTCTTTGATGATGGCGTCAACAAAGTTACGCGTCATCAGATCGCCCAGCACGTCCTGGCGCACAGACGCACCGTAGCGCTGTGCCACGATGTTCATTGGCACTTTGCCTTTACGGAAACCATCGATACGGACTTTCTTCGCCACATCCACCAGTTCTTTTTTAACAGCGCTTTCGATGCTGTCAGAAGCGACAGTAATCGTAATGCGACGGCCCAGGCCCTGAGTGGTTTCTACAGAAACTTGCATCTTGTTACCTCAAAAAATCACGTGCTCGGTCAACTTCAGACACCACACATTGGTTAATGCGCCGTATCTAACAACCGGGACGGCTTCCGTGAAGAGAACCTGATCCCTGTTACCAGAAGCGTCCCGAAGACATTCCGGAAAAATAGACGCAGCATTATAGCGGCATCGCTGAGATGAGTCGAGGATGCTAAGTCACCACTTTTTAGGGAGTTTGCTGCTTTTTTGAGCCGCAGATCGCGTTTAGCCACAATTAAACGCCAAAAACGGCCCGCAGGCCGTTTAAAAATGGTGCACTCAGGCTAGCGTTCCGGCACCGCGGCAGTTGGGTGACGCCAGGACCGTATCCTGCAATCCTTCCCACTCTTTAAGCGTGTACGTATGCAGCGCTAAGGCATGAACGCTTCCCGCCAGTTCTGCACTGAGTTCGCTGTAAATCGCCCGATGACGCGCCAGGAAACGCTGGCCGGTAAAACTGTCACTGACGATCACAACTTTAAAGTGGCTTTCCGAACCCGCAGGCACATTGTGTCGGTAGCTTTCATCGTGGACCTCCAGATGAGCCGGCGCAAAAGCCAGCCGCAGCTTTTCTTCTATCTGTTCTCGAATCATGGTTTTACCCTCAATGGCGAGCGCGGTGCCCCATCTGTTTAAATATTAGTCGGTTTTCTGCCACACTACGCGATGGCGGGCAGAATATTATCATTCCCGCGGTTTCTGCGCGCGCGCCTTATCGGCTCGTCGTTTTACGCAACACAACGCGGACGAAACACCGTTGCGTGACTTTACCTCGCGCTGGGGGCTTTATTCACTGCACCGCTTTGCTATGATGGCCGCAGTTTTTGCACACCAACCCATTACATTAACGAGAAAGCGTATGTTGAAAAAACTGTTATTCCCACTGCTGGCTGCTTTTATCCTGGCCGGCTGTGCTTCCAGCAACAACACACTGACGATTCAACCTAAAATTCAGCTGCCGCAACGCGATCCCAGCCTGATGGGCGTCACCGTAAGTATCAACGGTGCTGACCAACGCCGCGATCAGGCGCTGGCAAAAGTGAATCGCGACGGACAACTGGTCAGCCTCACACCGTCCCGCGACCTGCGCTTCTTACTGCAGGAAGTGCTGGAAAAACAGATGACGGCACGCGGCTATATGGTCGGCCCCAATGGCGCAGTCGATCTGCAAATCATTGTTAATAATCTGTATGCCGACGTGACCCAGGGTGACGTGCGTTACAGCATTACGACCAAGGCAGATATCTCTATTGTTGCCACCGCGAAAAACGGCAACAAGCAGATTAAAAACTACCGTCAGACCTACAGCGTAGAAGGTGCCTTCAGCGCCAGTAACCAGAAAATCACCAATGCGGTGAACTCAACGCTGAGCGATGTGATTGCCGATATGGCGCAGGACACCAGCGTCAACGAATTTATTAAACAAAACTCTCACTAATTTTGCCCCTCGCCCGGCATGATGCCGGGCGCTTTTCAAGGTCAGTATGAATCACTATTTCCGCGTCTTCCGTCAAAAAAATGCCGCTGTGTTGCTCCTTCTGGGATTCGCGTCAGGTTTGCCCCTGGCATTAACGAGCGGGACCTTACAGGCGTGGATGACCGTTGATAATATTGATCTGAAAACCATCGGTTTCTTTTCCCTCGTGGGCCAGGCTTACGTGTTTAAGTTTCTCTGGTCACCGATGATGGATCGCTACACACCGCCGTTTCTGGGCCGTCGTAAAGGGTGGTTATTGATCACCCAGCTAGCGCTGGTCGCCAGCATCATCGCGATGGGATTTATGCAGCCCAGCCGGGATTTGACCCTGATGGCGGCACTGGCGGTGTTGATTGCGTTCTGTTCCGCGTCTCAGGATATTGTGTTTGACGCCTGGAAGACGGACGTTTTGCCACCTGAGCAACGCGGAAGCGGCGCGGCTATCACGGTGTTAGGCTACCGACTGGCTATGTTGATATCGGGTGGACTCGCCCTGTGGCTGGCCGATCGCTATCTGGGCTGGCGGGCAACTTACTGGCTGATGGCGCTGTTGCTGGTTCCCTGCATCGTCGCAACCTTTATCGCTAACGAGCCGGATAACCGACAGTCCGCGCCTCAGTCGCTTCGTCAGGCGGTGGTCGATCCCCTACGGGACTTTTTTAACCGTAATAATGCCTGGCTGCTGATAACGCTGATCATCCTTTACAAGCTCGGCGATGCGTTTGCCGCCTCGCTCACTACCACTTTTTTGATTCGCGGCGTGGGCTTTAATCCGGGCGATGTCGGGTTGGTTAATAAGACGCTCGGCCTGCTGGCGACTATTATCGGGGCGCTGTATGGCGGCGTGCTGATGCAACGCCTGAGCCTGTTTCGCGCGCTGATGATTTTTGGCCTGCTACAGGCGGTATCTAATTTTGGCTACTGGCTGCTGGCAGTCACCGACAAGCATCTGTGGAGCATGGCAGGCGCAGTATTTATCGAAAACTTGTGTGGCGGTATGGGCACGGCTGCGTTTGTCGCGCTACTGATGACGCTGTGCAACAAGTCCTTTTCGGCAACGCAGTTCGCGCTGCTGTCGGCCCTGTCGGCGGTAGGTCGGGTTTACGTTGGCCCTACGGCGGGCTTCTTAGTTGAACTGTGGGGCTGGCCGACCTTCTATGCGTTTACGGTACTGGCTGGCTTACCGGGTCTGGTGCTGTTAGCATTTTGCCGTGGCACGCTGGATTTCACACAAACAATCGGGCAGTTTTTGCCGCGTACCCGTTTCGCAGCGGGCTACCGCTGGACAAACCGGCTGTTCGCCAGCGGCTGCGGGTTGCTGGCTTTATGGCTGCTGGCACTGGCGCTGAATGCAGCGGGCTTACCCCGTCTGTCGACAGCACTGGTCCCGCTGTTTGAAGCCGGCATGACGTTGGCACTCTGTGGTGTACTCTGCGGCGTGGTGCTGGATTATCGCTCGCTGCATCAGCGTGGTGATCTTCCCGGCATTCGCTAACAGGGTGGGATTTTGGTTAAATTCCGTACAGTCGGTTAAGCGCGCCTAATTTGTCTTTGCGTGTCAATTTACAAAAAAATATTTCGGTCAGTGGGTGCATTCGATCAGAATATTTAAAACCGGTGCGCAATTAATTAGGTTAAAATTAATCGAACAAATGATGCAATATTGTTAAATAAATGGGTGATTAAAGTCAGGGTTATACCATTACCACTTTTGTTTAACCCTATATCCATCTCTTTTTGTTATATTGCCGCCAACTGCTTGTCCACGTTAATAATTTGTCACCGAGAACAACATCTGTGACACCCTTAGCAAAAGGTGTCAACATGGTTCTGACACATCCTTAAGCTGGTTTACACTGCATAAACCTTCCCGTAAAATGCGCGCACACTTAAACGACAATAGAGCCCTTTGTCATTGAGGTCGTTAAATGAGACTCAGTAAATACAATAAAAGTTTGGGGATTTTGTCATTAATCGCAGGCACTTTATTAATGAGTGGCTGCGATAATGCATTGTTAAATCCCAAAGGACAGATTGCGCTGGAGCAACGTTCGCTGATACTGACCGCTTTTGGTCTGATGATGATCGTCGTGATACCTGCAGTCTTGATGGCCGTGGTGTTTGCCTGGAAATATCGGGCGTCGAACACTAATGCCAAATACAGCCCTAACTGGTCACACTCTAACAAAGTGGAAGCCGTGGTCTGGACCATTCCGATCCTGATCATCGTTTTCCTTGGTGTGCTGACCTGGAAATCAACCCACGCCCTGGAGCCGAGCAAACCGCTGGCGTCAGACGTGAAACCGGTTGAGATTGATGTGATTGCCCTGGACTGGAAATGGCTGTTCATTTATCCAGAACAAGGTATTGCGACAGTTAACCAGATTGCCTTCCCGGCAAACACACCGGTTAACTTCAAAATCACCTCTAATTCCGTTATGAACTCCTTCTTTATTCCTACGCTCGGTAGCCAGATCTACGCGATGGCAGGCATGCAGACTAAACTGCATCTGATTGCCAACGAGCCAGGAACTTTCGACGGTATTTCCGCCAACTTCAGTGGTCGCGGTTTCTCTGGTATGAAGTTTAAAGCCATTGCCACCAAAGACGACGCGGAGTTCCAGCAGTGGGTTGCTAAAGTTAAAGCGGCACCTAACACGCTGACAACGATGGATGATTTCGAGAAAGTAGCCGTACCAAGCGAAAATCACCCGGTGGAATATTTCTCTTCTGCTAATCCTGAACTGTTCTTGCAGGTCATCAACAAGTTCATGCATAGCCACGGGAAGATGGACATGCCTGAGCATAAAGGCATGGACATGAGTCACACCGCTACCGCGGGAGCCGAGGAATAATACGATGTTCGGAAAATTAACACTGGATGCGGTACCGTTCCATGAGCCGATTGTCATGGTCACGGTTGCCGGTATCATCATCGCAGGTCTGGCGCTTGTCGCTGCCATCACTTATTTCGGTAAGTGGAAATATCTGTGGTCAGAATGGTTCACCTCCATCGACCACAAAAAACTGGGTATCATGTACATCATCATGGCGTTCGTCATGCTGCTGCGCGGCTTTGCCGATGCGGTAATGATGCGTACCCAGCAGGTTCTGGCTTCGGCCGGGGAAGCAGGCATACTGCCGCCGCATCACTACGACCAGATCTTCACCGCGCACGGCGTGATCATGATCTTCTTCGTGGCGATGCCGTTCGTCGTGGGCCTGATGAACATTGCTGTACCTTTGCAAATTGGTGCGCGTGACGTTGCCTTCCCGTTCCTGAACAACCTGAGCTTCTGGTTTACCGCGATTGGTGTAATCCTGGTTAACCTGTCTCTGGGTGTCGGTGAATTCGCACAAACTGGCTGGCTGGCCTATCCACCGCTGTCGGGGGCAGAATACAGTCCTGGCGTGGGGGTAGACTACTGGATCTGGAGTCTCCAGCTCTCCGGTATTGGTACCACGCTGACCGGTATTAACTTCTTCGTGACCATTCTGAAGATGCGTGCACCGGGCATGGACCTGTTCAAAATGCCGGTATTTACCTGGGCTTCCCTGTGCACCAACGTCCTGATCATCGCTGCGTTCCCGGTTCTGACCGTAACGCTGGCACTGTTGACACTTGATCGTTACCTCGGCTTCCATTTCTTTACCAATGATATGGGCGGTAACATGATGATGTACGTCAACCTGATCTGGGTTTGGGGTCATCCAGAGGTGTACATCCTTGTTCTGCCGGTCTTTGGTGTCTTCTCTGAAGTCACAGCGACCTTCTCGAAAAAACGTCTGTTTGGTTACACCTCACTGGTATGGGCAACTATCGCCATCACCGTGTTGTCGTTCATCGTTTGGCTGCACCACTTCTTCACCATGGGTGCGGGTGCGAACGTAAACGCCTTCTTCGGTATTATGACGATGATTATCGCCATTCCTACCGGGGTTAAAATCTTTAACTGGCTGTTCACCATGTACCAGGGCCGCATTCAGATGCACTCTGCGATGTTGTGGACCGTAGGCTTCCTGGTCACCTTCTCTGTCGGTGGTATGACCGGTGTTCTGCTGGCGGTGCCAGGTGCGGACTTCGTGCTGCACAACAGTCTGTTCCTGATTGCTCACTTCCATAACGTGATTATTGGTGGTGTGGTATTCGGTTGTATGGCAGGCGTGACTTACTGGTTCCCGAAAGCGTTCGGCTTTACGCTGAACGAAACCTGGGGCAAGCGTGCCTTCTGGTTCTGGATCATCGGCTTCTTCGTCGCCTTTATGCCGCTGTACGTTCTGGGCTTTATGGGGATGACACGTCGTCTGAGCCAGGACATCGACCCGCAGTTCCACCCTCTGTTGGTGGTAGCGGCAGGCGGTGCGGCACTGATTGCATGCGGTATCCTTTGCCAGATCATTATGTTCTACGTTTCTGTGCGTGACCGCGACCAGAACCGCGATCTGACCGGTGACCCATGGGGCGCGCGTACGCTGGAGTGGGCAACCTCTTCACCACCGCCGTTCTATAACTTTGCTGTTATCCCGCATGTGCATGAGCGTGACGCTTTCTGGGAAATGAAAGAGAAAGGCGAAGCGTACAAGCAACCGGCTCATTATGAAGAAATTCATATGCCGAAAAACAGCGGTGCTGCGATTGTTATTGCCGCGTTTGCGACCATCTTCGGTTTTGCGATGATCTGGCATATCTGGTGGCTGGCGGGTCTTTCTTTCCTCGGCATGATCGTAACCTGGATCGTGAAGAGCTTCGACGAAGACGTGGATTACTACGTTCCGGTTGCCGAAGTAGAGAAGATTGAAAAGCAGCACTTTGACGAAATCAGCAAAGCAGGTCTGAAATAATGTCAACTGAAACCGTAAAACACCACCACGACGCCCATGCGGAGCATGGGCATCACGATGCAGGAGCCAATAAAGTCTTTGGCTTCTGGATCTACCTGATGAGTGACTGCATTATCTTCGCAACGCTGTTTGCGACCTATGCAGTTATGGTTAACAGCACCGCCGGTGGTCCGGCAGGCAAAGATATCTTTGAACTGCCGTTCGTGCTGGTTGAAACCGCCCTGCTGTTATTAAGCTCCATCACCTACGGCATGGCGGTTATCGCCATGAACAAGGAAAACAAAGGCACCGTTATCGGCTGGCTGGCGTTGACCTTCCTGTTTGGTGCTGGCTTCATCGGGATGGAAATCTATGAGTTCCATCACCTGATTGTTGAAGGCTTTGGTCCTGATCGCAGTGGTTTCCTGTCTGGCTTCTTTACGCTGGTCGGTACTCACGGTCTGCACGTAACCTCTGGTTTAATCTGGATGGCCGTGCTGATGTTCCAGATCGCGAAACGCGGTCTGAACGCCACTAACCGTACCCGTATCATGTGTCTGAGCCTGTTCTGGCACTTCCTGGACGTGGTTTGGATTTGCGTGTTTACCGTAGTTTATCTGATGGGAGCCATGTAATGAGTCATTCTGTTAACGAACATGGTGCATCACACGGTAGCGTGAAGTCTTACATGATCGGCTTCATCCTCTCTATCATCCTGACGGGAATCCCGTTCTGGATGGTAATGGATGGCAGCGCTTCTCATGGAACCATCCTCGGTGTTGTGCTGGTCTGTGCAGTAGTTCAGGTGCTGGTTCACCTGGTTTACTTCCTGCATCTGGACAGCAAATCTGAAGGTGGCTGGAACATGGTGGCCATTGTCTTCTCAGCAATCATTATTCTGATTGTTGTCGTTGGCTCACTGTGGATCATGTGGAACCTCAACTACAACATGATGCCCCACTAAAGAGTCTGTGTAATGTTTAAGCAATACCTGCAAGTTACAAAGCCAGGAATTATTTTCGGGAATTTAATTTCTGTGATCGGCGGATTTTTGCTGGCCTCTAAGGGCAGCATTGATTACGCCCTGTTTCTCACCTCACTGGTTGGCGTGTCGCTGGTTGTTGCATCAGGTTGTGTTTTCAACAACGTGATCGACCGTGACATTGATATCAAGATGGAGAGAACCAGGAATCGGGTGCTGGTAAAAGGCCTTATCTCCGCGAAAGTTAGCCTGGTTTACGCCACTGTGCTGGGTATTGCTGGCTTTGCACTGCTGTATTTCGGTGCTAACCCGCTGGCCATGTGGCTGGCGGTGATGGGCTTCGTGGTATACGTTGGCATTTACAGCCTGTATATGAAGCGTCACTCCGTCTACGGTACGCTGATTGGTAGCCTGTCCGGCGCTGCGCCGCCGGTCATTGGCTACTGTGCAGTGACCAATGAGTTTGATGCCGGTGCCTTAATCCTGCTGGCGATCTTTAGCCTGTGGCAGATGCCGCACTCCTATGCGATTGCCATCTTCCGCTTTAAAGATTACCAGGCTGCCAACATCCCGGTGTTACCGGTGGTGAAAGGCATTTCCGTGGCGAAAAATCACATTACGCTCTATATCCTGGCGTTTATGATTGCCACGCTGATGCTGACGCTGGGCGGCTACGCGGGCTACAAATATCTGATCGTCGCGTCTGCTGTTAGCGTGTGGTGGCTGGGAATGGCGCTGTCAGGCTATAAAACCTCAAATGATCGGGTTTGGGCACGTAAGCTGTTCGTCTTCTCGATTGTGGCGATTACGGCCCTGAGCGTCATGATGTCGGTTGATTTTATGACGCCAGCCTCGAAAGACCTGCTGACCTACGTGCGCTAATGTGTACTAAAACAGCATGAAACGGGCGCGATTTTCGCGCCCTTTCTTTTTGTTACCACTGCTTAAGAACTATTGTTTTACCCGCCCGCTCTCCCTCCCTAGAATAAACGCAGCACAACAACAGAGGTTGGAATGAACGATAACAAAATGACTCCGGTGGAGCTGCGCGCCACGTGGGGCCTCGGCACGGTCTTTTCCCTGCGTATGCTGGGAATGTTTATGGTCCTGCCGGTATTGACCACCTATGGCATGGCACTCCAGGGCGCGAGTGAAACCTTAATTGGCTTGGCCATTGGCATCTACGGCCTGGCACAGGCGATTTTCCAGATCCCCTTTGGCCTGCTGTCAGATCGCATTGGGCGTAAGCCCCTGATTGTGGGCGGCCTGCTGCTGTTTGTACTCGGCAGTGTGATTGCTGCTAGCACGGCGTCCATTTGGGGCATCATACTGGGACGTGCACTGCAGGGTTCCGGGGCGATTGCCGCCGCCGTCATGGCACTCCTGTCTGATTTGACCCGCGAACAGAACCGCACCAAAGCAATGGCGTTTATCGGCATCAGCTTTGGCGTCACCTTTGCCATTGCGATGGTCTTAGGTCCAATAGTGACACACAAGCTGGGCTTACATGCCTTGTTTTGGATGATCGCGCTCCTTGCGACAATGGGGATTGCGATTACCTTATGGATCGTGCCCTCCTCCTCTCATCACGTGCTTAATCGTGAGTCGGGCATGGTGCGCGGCAGCTTTAGCAAAGTGCTGGCCAACCCAAGGCTGGTCAAACTGAACCTGGGCATTTTCTTTTTGCACATTCTGCTGATGTCGAGTTTTATCGCCCTGCCCGACCAGTTTGAACAGGCTGGCTTACCGCCGTCGGAACACTGGAAAGTGTATCTGACCACCATGCTGATTGCGTTTGCGGGCGTCGTGCCCTTTATCATTTATGCAGAAGTTAAACGCCGCATGAAGCGGGTTTTTGTCGGCTGCGTCGGCATGATGGTCATCGCAGAAATTGTCTTATGGGGCGCGCAGGGGCATTTCTGGACGCTGGTCGTCGGCGTGCAGCTGTTCTTCCTGGCGTTTAACCTGATGGAGGCGATTCTGCCTTCGCTGGTCAGCAAGGAGTCACCTGCCGGTTATAAAGGCACCGCAATGGGGCTTTATTCCACCAGCCAGTTTTTAGGCGTCGCCATCGGCGGTAGCCTGGGCGGTTGGCTGTTTGGCCATTTCGATGCGCAAACCGTATTTATGGTGGGGGCGATCGTGGCCGCGGCCTGGCTGTTTGTCAGTATGACAATGCAGGAACCGCCTTATGTCAGCAGCCTGCGTCTGGTGTTGAGCGATGCCGCACTGGCTGTGCCTAATCTGGAAAAACGGTTGAAAGCACAGCCTGGCGTCTCATCGGTGCTGATTGTGCCGGAAGAGAAAAGCGCTTACATCAAGATAGACAGTAAAGTCACCAGTCGTCCTGAACTGGAAGCGCTCATCGGCAGTTGTTAAAACGGGGCTGCACTGCAGGGGAAGATTACCTCAGTTGCCGTCAGATACGCGGTAACAGCCCAGATGCATTAAGGTGCCGCGTTTAACGCTGGCACCTTTTTTCATCAGGTAGTCATCGCATCCTGGCTGGGTTTACAATGACATATCCACCACAATACGGCCTTCAATCTTGCCTGCATGCATCCGGGCAAAGATATCGTTAATATTGCTGAGCGGTTCAATCGCCACGCTGGCTTTCACTTTATGACGGCTGGCAAAATCCAGCGCCTCCTGTAAATCCATACGCGTTCCGACGATAGAACCGCGCACCGTAATGCCGTCCAGCACCATATCGAAAATAGACAGATCGAATTTGCCAGGCGGCAAGCCATTTAACACCATGGTGCCCCCGCGACGTAACGTGCCGATCGCCTGCTCAAAGGCTTTAGGCGACACCGCCGTGACCAGCACGCCGTGCGCGCCGCCAAAGTGCTCATGAAACACCTTGGCCGGATCGACGTTTCTGGCATTCGCCACCACGCTGGCACCAAGGCGTTGGGCAAAGGCCAGCTTATCGTCATCGATATCGACAGCCGCCACATTCAGCCCCATCGCGACGGCATACTGTATAGCCATGTGACCTAACCCACCGATGCCGGAAATCACCACCCAGTCACCGGGTTTGGTGTCGGTCATTTTTAAACCTTTATAGACCGTCACGCCCGCACAGAGCACCGGTGCCACCTCGTTGAATGCAAGGTTTTCGGGGATGATGCCGACATAGTTGGCGTCCGCCACGCAGTATTCGGCAAAACTGCCGTTAACCGAATAGCCGGTATTTTGCTGGCTATGGCACAGCGTTTCCCAGTTATCGAGACAGTGCTCGCAGTGACCGCAGGCGGAGTAGAGCCAGGGCACGCCGACCCGATCGCCCACCTTCAGATGATGTACGTTATCGCCCACCGCGACCACCTGCCCGACACCCTCATGTCCCGGGATAAAGGGAGGAACGGGCTTCACCGGCCAGTCGCCCTCTGCCGCATGCAGATCGGTGTGACACACGCCCGTCGCCGCGATTTTTACCAGAATCTGACCTGCGCCCGGCTGTGGCACGGGGACCTGCTCAATGACTAACGGCTCACCAAAGGCCTTCACGACCGCGGCTTTCATCATCGTGTTGATTTTCATCGTCATGATTTACGCTCCAGATAGGTTACGGACTTAAAACAGCCCCAGCGGTGCCGTGTCATAGCTGACCAGCAAATTTTTCGTTTGCTGATACTGGCTGAGCGCCATTTTATGGGTTTCACGGCCAACACCGGATTGCTTGTAACCGCCAAAGGCGGCGTGGGCCGGATAAATGTGGTAACAGTTGGTCCAGACACGCCCGGCTTTAATGGCGCGCCCCATGCGGTAGGCTAAATTGCTGTCCCGCGTCCAGACGCCCGCGCCTAAACCAAACTGCGTTTCATTGGCGATGCGCAAGGCTTCTGACTCATCTTTAAAGGTAGTCACACCGATAACCGGGCCAAAAATTTCCTCCTGAAAGCAACGCATGTTGTTGCTGCCTTTAATCAGCGTGGGCTGAATATAGAAACCGTTATCCAGTTCAGACGATATCAAGGCCCGCTCACCCCCGGTCAGGATCTCGCCCCCTTCGTTGCGGGCAATCTCGATATACGACAAAATTTTATCGAACTGCTGACGCGAAGCCTGCGCGCCAATCATGGTGTCGGTGTCGAGCGGATCGCCGCGCCGAATCGTCGCCACTTTAGCCATCACCCGCTCCATGAAAGGCGCATACACAGACTCATGAATGAGCGCGCGGGAAGGACAGGTACAGACTTCGCCCTGATTAAAAAAGCCTAGCACAAGCCCTTCTACTGCCTTCTCAATAAAATCTGGCTCGCCGTTCATAATGTCGGCAAAGTAGATGTTGGGGGATTTCCCGCCCAACTCTACCGTACAGGGGATAATATTTTCTGCGGCACAGGCCATAATATGACGCCCCACCGGCGTTGAACCGGTAAAGGCGATTTTGGCGATACGCTTACTGGTCGCCAACGCTTCCCCCGCCTCACGGCCAAAGCCCTGCACCACGTTTAGCACCCCGGCAGGAAACAGATCGCCGATCAGCTCCATCAACAGCGTAATGCCCAACGGGGTTTGCTCAGCAGGCTTCAGCACCACACAGTTACCGGCAGCCAGCGCAGGGGCCAGCTTCCATGCCGCCATCAGCAAGGGAAAGTTCCAGGGGATAATCTGTCCCACTACGCCCAGCGGCTCATGAAAGTGATAGGCCACGGTTTTCTCATCGATCTCGCCGGTGCTGCCCTCTTGCGCACGCAGGCATCCCGCGAAGTAGCGAAAATGGTCGGCGGCCAGGGGCAGATCGGCATTGAGCGTTTCCCGAATCGGTTTGCCGTTATCCCAGCTTTCCGCCACGGCCAGCTTTTCCAGGTTGGCATCAATGCGGTCAGCCACCTGAAGCAGCAGGTTGGATCGGGTTTGTACCGAGGTTTTCCCCCAGGCTTCTGCAGCACGATGCGCGGCATCCAGGGCCAAATCAATATCGCGTGCATCGGAGCGCGGGAAGTGAGCAATATCACTGCCGTTGACGGGCGAAGTATTCATGAAATATTGCCCGTTCAGTGGCTCAATAAATTTGCCATCAATGTAGTTGCCGTAGGCAGACTGGAACGTGACTAACGCACCTGGTGAACCGGGATGGGCATAACGCATTGCAAACTCCTTCTGTAGGGTAGACAGGCAGCGGCATGATGTTTTTTTAACGGACAGCTCGCTGTAACCTGACGCTTGCACGGCCTGTGCCAACTCCGGGCCGAAGCGGGGAAGCGCATTAAAACAGAGAATAATCAGGAACCTGCGCATCAGGCAAACCAACGTTCAGTGCAGAATCAGGGGTTTCATCCGGCTTTGTGTTGCAAATCGCAACACTGGAAAAACCAAGACGCTACAATTCCGCAACACTTTTCCGAACGCACGAGGTCATTCATGCAGGACAAGGTTTCCGATGCCACACTGCCCGCTATCGACAATAACCCACTGCTGAGTGATTCCTGGTTACGCAGCCAACTCTACGGGCTGGAGCGTTCGGCCGATGATTTTCCTCGCCTGCCCCAGACAGAGCTGACAGAACTGGTCGCCAGCAATACCGACCTGCAACAGTTTTCTCAGCCGGTGATGCGCAAGCTGGCACAGAAGGTGGCACCGATGCAGTCGGTGGTCATTCTGTCTGACGCTGCGGGCCGGGTGCTGCATACGTTTGGTGATATGCAGGCGATGCAAAAGGCACAGCGCTTTGCCCTCGCTCCCGGCAACATCTGGAGCGAATGTGGCCGGGGCACGAACGCCATTGGCACAGCCCTGGCGATAGACGACGGTTGCGAAGTTGACGGTAATCAACACTTTCTGACCCGCAACCAGGGCCTTTACTGTGCCGCGATGCCGCTGCAAATGCCCAACGGACAGATCGCGGGCGTGCTGGATATCTCCGGCCCCGCCCATTTCTCCCACGACCACAGCTTTGCCTGGGTAAAGCAGGCCGCGCGGCAGATTGAGTACCTGTGGGTTAAGCAAAGCCTGCATCCGCAGCAGTGGCTGATGAGCCTGCACCCCGATGTGCACAAACTCGACAGCCTGGATGAGTTGCTGCTGGTGTTTTCGGATAACGTACTGACTGCCGCAAACCGCCTGGCGATGCGTGAACTGGGTCTGCACGCCGAGCAGCTTGGCGTCACGACCTTTGAGCAGTTGTTTCCCCAGCGTAACCTGCAGGCCACGGCCCTGCCGACGCCGGTAATAACCGGCCATCAGCCTTATTACTATCGTCTGCGGGCACCGACCCGGACGCGCTTCAGCGTCGCCGCACGTCCTGCGCCACCGCTTCCTTTCTCCCTGCAAAATGAGGGCGACAAAATGGTGCGCCTGTTGAATGCCGGAGTGGCATTGTGCATTCGCGGGGAAACCGGCAGCGGGAAAGAGTACGTGAGCCGCGCATTGCATCAGCAGAGCCGCTGGCGTGCGGGCAAATTTGTGGCGATTAACTGCGCCGCGATTCCAGAATCGCTGATTGAATCCGAGCTGTTTGGCTATCAGCCCGGGGCGTTTACCGGGGCCAGCAAAAATGGCTATATCGGCAAAATTCGTGAGGCCGATGGCGGCGTCCTGTTTCTGGATGAAATTGGCGATATGCCGCTGGCGCTGCAAACCCGACTCCTGCGGGTGCTTCAGGAAAAAGAGGTCGCACCGTTGGGTTCCAGTCAGAGCTGGCCGGTGAACCTGGCCGTGATCAGCGCAACGCACCAGGATTTGGCCCAGCGCGTCAGCCAGGGCGCATTTCGTGAGGATCTTCTTTATCGCTTACAGGAGTTTTCATTAACCATTCCACCGCTGCGTGACTGGCCTTCGCTATCGACCTTTATCACACAGCTCTGGGGTGAACTGGGCGGCGATGCGCGCCAGATTGGGCTGTCACCTGAGGTCATGACGACATTAACGCGTTACCGCTGGCCGGGCAACGTACGCCAGTTACGTAGCCTGATGAAAGTCTTGCTGGCGCTGGCTGAAGATGGGGAAACCGTGGGGATAATGCACCTGCCGGAAGCGTACCGTAACGAGGAAGCGCCGGCGTTACCTGCGCGTCAGCAACATGACGATCAGCTGATAAACGCCACGCTGCAGCAGTTTAACGGCAATATCAGCAAAACCGCACAGGCGTTAGGGGTTGCGCGCAGCACGCTGTATCGCCGCGCTGCACGCAATAAATACGGTTAATCGCGGAAGTTTTTAAACTGGAACGGCTGACCCAGATTGCCGCCGCGCACCAGCGCCATCGCGCCCTGCAGATCGTCGCGTGACTTACCGGTAACGCGTAGGGATTCCCCCTGAATCTGCGTCTGCACTTTGAGCTTGCTGTCTTTGATCAGCTTCACCAGCTTTTTCGCCACATCGGCTTCAATGCCTTTTTTCATTTTGGCATCCAGGCTCCAGCTCTTGCCGCTGTGTTCAATCTCTTCTGGCACGTCCAGTGCCGCGCCTTCAATGCCGCGCTTGAGCATTTTTTCGCGCAGAATATCGACCAGTTGCTTAACCTGAAAGTCAGATTCACTGATGACTTTAATGGTTTCATTTTTTTCATTGAGTTCATAACTGGCGGTGACGTTGCGGAAATCGAAACGCGTTGCCAGTTCACGGTTAGCATTCTCTACCGCATTGCGAACTTCCTGCATGTCGACTTCTGAAACGATATCGAAAGATGGCATCTCTTCTTCTCCTGAGGCTAAACTGGCATGCATAATACGCGTCTTACGGCACTAAATAAAATCACGCTGTGCAGCGCTATACTTAACTCATTGTCACAGCGCATAAATAATAAGCCCGCGAGCGGGAGGCAGCATGAAAATAACCGTATTAGGATGTGGTGCGCTAGGTCAGGTCTGGCTCACCGCCCTTGCCCATTGCGGACACGATGTTCAGGGATGGCTGCGCGTGCCTCAGCCCTACTGTTCCGCTAACGTGATTGATCCGTTAGGCCGCGTGTCAAACCGGACATTTATCGCTAACGATCCGCTGTTTCTGGCCCAGAGCCAACTGCTGTTGGTGACGCTTAAAGCGCCACAGGTGTCGACCGCCGTTAAAAATCTGGAAAGCGTGATGTCAGAAAACTGCCCCGTCCTGCTGCTGCACAACGGGATGGGCACGCTGGGAGAACTCAAAGGGCTTCGGCAACCGCTGCTGCGCGGTATCACCACGCACGCCGCTATGCGAGACGGCACGGTGATCAAGCATGTCGCCAACGGCGTCACGCACATTGGCCCCGGCAACCGTAAAAGCGAGGGCGGAAGTGAGATTGCCGACATCCTGCATTACGCACTGCCCGACGTCGCCTGGCACGACAACATCCGCGCCGCCTGCTGGCGCAAACTGGCGGTTAACTGCGTGATTAACGCCCTGAGCGTGGAGCACGACTGTCAGAACGGCGCGTTGCGTCATTACAGCGCTGAAATAACGACGTTATGCGATGAAATCAGTTGGGTGATGGAACGCGAAGGCCAGTCCGTTGCCAGTCAGAGCCTGCAGGATCACGTCTTTGATGTGATTGAAACCACGGCGGCTAACACCTCATCGATGTTGCAGGATATTCGCGCACAGCGGCTAACGGAAATTGAGTACATCACCGGTTTTCTGTTGCGCCGCGCACGCACGCACGGCTTAGTGTTGACAGAAAACACGCGCCTGTATGACATGATTAAACGCAAGGAGTCTTATTATGGGCGCGAGCGCCTCAGTACTGGTCTGTCTGGCTCATGGCAGTGAAGAAATCGAAGCGGTGACCACGCTAGATCTCTTGGTTCGCGGCGGTATAAAAACCCTCACCGCCAGCGTAGAAAGCGACGGAAGCCGGGAAATTGTCTGTTCCCGCGGCGTAAGGTTGCTGGCCGATGTGCCGCTGGTTGAGGTGGCGGACAATGACTATGACGCCATTGTGCTACCCGGTGGCCTGAAAGGAGCCGAGACGTTTCGCGACAGCCCACTGCTGGTAGAAACCGTCCGCCAGTTCCATCAGTCTGGACGCATTGTTGCCGCCATCTGCGCGGCGGCCGGCACGGTGCTGGTGCCGCACAACCTGTTTCCGGTAGGAAATATGACGGGCTTTCCCGGTTTGAAAGACAGGATACCGGAGGATAAATGGATGGAGCGTCGCGTCGTATGGGACCCACGGGTTAATCTGTTGACCAGCCAGGCACCGGGCACGGCGATGGACTTTGCGCTGAAGTTAATTGATTTATTAGCAGGCAGTGATAAAGCACGTGAGGTTGCAGCCCAGTTGGTACTGGCACCCGGCATTTATGATTATCAGGCAAGTTAGGATTGGGCGTTAAGACAGCAGATACAGCGGGCACGGTGCCCGCATCACTCTCAGGTGGACGCGGGCACCGCCGAAACAGTCATACTGTCTCGGATCGCCTTACGGGCGGTAAACTTTGACGTTTTTAAAACCCTGCTCATGCAGGTACAGCGCCTGTAACTTGCTCATCACGCCGCGATCGCAATACAGCAGCCAGGTTTTGTTCTGATCGAGATCGCCAAACTGCGTGCTGAGTTTATAGAACGGCATCGATTTCACTTCGGTGCCCACCAGCTGCAGCGGTTTGTCTTCCTGCTCATCCACCGAGCGAATATCCAGCACGCTGTCGTTTTCGTTCAGTAAGCCGACCGTTTCCACCTCGACGACGTCTTCCTGGGTCTGCTCAGCGATGTCGCGAATATCAACGTTAGTGGCTTCGGCCACCATGCGTTCCAGAATCGAGAAGTCAAAATGGCTTTCTTCGGCTTCGATTTTGCCTTTTACCGCCCTAACCGTCGGGCTTTTGGAAATCACACCACAATATTCCGGCATGGTGCTGGCAAAATCTTCGGTGCCGATCTCACGCGCGACCTTAATGATGTGTTCTTTATCATGGGAGATCAGCGGACGCAGAATCAGCGTATCAGAGGCATTGTCGATTAAACGCAGGTTAGTCAGCGTCTGGCTGGATACCTGCCCCAGCGCTTCACCGGTCACCAGCGCCTGCACGCCATAACGTTCAGCCACCATCGACGCGGCGCGAACCATCATGCGCTTCAGCACCACGCCCATTTGGCCATCGTCGACTTTTTCTAAAATTTCGCCCACGACCGGCTCGAAGTTAATCGCCACAAAACGGACCCGATGCGAACGGCCAAAACGGTTCCAGATATAATGCGCCACCTGACGCACGCCGATTTCATGCGCTGCCCCACCAAGATTAAAGAAGCAGTAGTGCACCCGGCAACCGCGACGCATCAACATGTAGCTTGAAACGCCGGAGTCAAAACCGCCCGAGATCAGCGACAGCACGTCTTCCTGCGTGCCGATCGGGAAACCGCCCAGCCCTTCATAGCGTGCGGTGACCAGGGTTAAACGGTTTTCTTCCACTTCCAGATTGACCGTCACCTGCGGCTTTTTAAGCTGTACCGTCGCACTGTCGATGTGCTGATTCAGACCACCGCCCACATAGCGTTCTACATCCTGCGAACTGAAGCTGTGTTTGCCCCGGCGCTTAACCCGCACGCAAAACGTTTTGTTTTCAAGAGCATCGCGATACTGCGCCAGCGTCTGCTCAAAAATATGGTGGATATCGGTATATTCACGATCTTCAACCGCAAGGACATGATGAATACCGGGGATGCGCATGAGCTCATCAGGAATGACCCTGCGCATGGCTTCATCTTTACAGCGCACTTCAATATGATCCCAGTGACGCACGACCGCGATCTCATCGCTGACCGTTTTGAGCACGTTACGGATATTGCTGGCAAGAATCTTAATAAAGCGCAGGCGCACCGACTGACTCTTGATGGTGATTTCGGGAAATAACTTGACGATAAACTTCATGGCGATACAGCTTCGTTGGGCAAATAAGTGCTAAAACAGGCTGCACTTAGCTGGTAAGATCATAAAATTGCGGGGTGCCAGGCGCATCCGCATCCGAGGCGCGAGAGTATATCACCTTTACCCGGTGACTGCTTCTGCAACAGCATGCGCATTGATTATTTTGCTAATCATTCTCTGTCAGCTACCATGACCGATTGCAAGATAACGTCCCAACCGTGAGTCGATCCTAACTATGCCGAAAAAAGCCGAACAGCCAGCCAGCTTTGAAACGTCATTGCAGCAGCTGGAACAGATTGTCAGCCGTCTGGAAAGTGGTGAACTGCCGTTGGAAGACGCACTCAATGAATTTGAGCGCGGCGTGCAGTTAGCACGCAACGGCCAACAGACGCTGCAACAGGCTGAGCAGCGCGTTCGTATTTTACTCAGCGATGATAAAGACGCCGACCTCTCCTCCTTTACGCCGGAAAACAGCTAATGGATTTTCCTGAACTGCTCGACGCCTATCACCGGCAGGTGAACCGCGCGTTGACGGGCTTATTAGATGCCTTGCCTTTTCAGAGTTCTCCTCTGGTGAATGCCATGCAGTATGGGGCATTATTAGGCGGAAAACGCCTGCGCCCGTTTCTGGTCTACGCCACCGGCGAAATGCTTCACGCCGACAACGCCAGCCTGGATGCGCCCGCTGCGGCAGTTGAGTGTATTCATGCCTATTCACTGATTCATGACGATCTTCCGGCAATGGACGATGACGCCCTGCGTCGTGGTCAACCGACTTGCCATATCAAATATGGTGAAGACACGGCTATCCTTGCCGGGGATGCGCTGCAAACGCTGGCCTTTTCGATTCTTGCCGACCAGCCGATGCCGGGCGTAAGCGCGGAATACCGACTGGCCATGCTGTCCGAGCTGGCAAAAGCCAGCGGCGTAGCCGGCATGTGCGGTGGACAGGCGTTAGATCTGGCCGCTGAAGGTCAGTCAGTGGGCCTGACCCAACTTGAACAGATTCATCGTCATAAAACCGGGGCATTAATTCGCGCAGCCGTTCGGCTCGGCGCCTTTGCCGCCGGGGAAAAAGGTCGTGAAGCGCTCCCGCATCTTGACCGCTATGCCGATGCGATTGGCCTGGCTTTTCAGGTGCAGGATGACATCCTGGATGTGACGGGCGACACAGCTGTCATCGGAAAACGTCAAGGTGCCGATCAAGATCTTGGAAAAAGCACCTATCCTTCACTGATGGGTCTGGATAATGCCCGCACTAAGGCACTGGATTTGTATCAGGAAGCCGTCGATGCTTTGCATATGCTCTCTGCAAAATCCTATAACACTAAAGCCTTGAAGGCGCTGGCGAGCTTCGTAATTGAACGCGATAAATAACTTCCATGATGAGTCACTGATGAGTTTTGATACTACAAAATACCCGACACTGGCGCAGGCAGAAACGGTTCAGGCGCTGCGAGCCCTGCCTAAAGAGAAATTGCCTGCGCTTTGCAACGAGCTGCGCCAGTATTTATTAGACAGCGTGAGCCGCTCAAGCGGCCATTTTGCGTCGGGCCTGGGCGTGGTCGAGCTGACGGTGGCGCTGCATTACGTTTATAACACACCGTTCGATCACCTGGTCTGGGACGTCGGTCATCAGGCTTATCCGCACAAAATTTTAACGGGTCGTCGCGATCGCATTGGCTCTATTCGCCAAAAGAACGGCGTGCATCCGTTTCCCTGGCGCGGTGAGAGTGAATACGACGTGCTGAGCGTGGGCCACTCCTCCACCTCCATCAGTGCCGGACTGGGCATGGCTGCGGCTGCCGAACGTGAAGGCAAAGGCCGCCGCACCGCCTGCGTTATCGGTGATGGCGCAATCACTGCCGGCATGGCGTTTGAAGCCATGAACCATGCGGGCGATATCAAGTCCGATATGCTCGTTATTCTGAATGACAATGAAATGTCGATTTCCGAAAACGTGGGTGCCCTGAATAACCGACTGGCGCAGATTTTATCTGGCAAAACCTATGCCCGTTTGCGTGAGGGCGGTAAGCGCGTCCTGACCGGCCTGCCGCCGATCAAAGAGTTAGTCCGGCGCACCGAAGAGCACCTGAAAGGCATGGTCGTGCCCGGTACGCTGTTCGAAGAGCTGGGATTTAACTATATCGGCCCGGTTGACGGACATGATGTCCTGACGCTGGTGAATACGCTGAGCAACATGCGCAGCCTGAAAGGCCCGCAGTTCCTGCATATTATGACCAAAAAGGGCAAAGGTTATGCGCCGGCGGAGCAGGACCCTATCGCCTGGCATGCGGTGCCAAAATTTGACGTTGCCAGTGGCGAGCTGCCAAAAAGCGCCGAAGGTTTGCCGAGCTATTCCAAAATTTTCGGTAACTGGCTGTGCGAGATGGCCGCTGACGATGCCAAACTCATGGCCATTACGCCAGCCATGCGTGAAGGTTCCGGCATGGTGGGTTTCTCTCGCAAGTATCCCAATCAATATTTTGATGTCGCTATTGCGGAACAGCATGCGGTGACCTTTGCAGCGGGCCTGGCCATTGGCGGCTATAAACCGGTGGTGGCTATCTATTCCACCTTCCTGCAGCGCGCCTACGATCAGGTGATTCACGATGTGGCGATTCAGAAGCTGCCGGTGTTGTTTGCTATCGATCGTGGCGGCATCGTGGGTGCTGACGGTCAAACGCACCAGGGCGCGTTCGATCTCGCCTACCTGCGCTGCGTTCCGGACATGGTGATTATGACGCCGAGCGACGAGGACGAATGTCGCCAGATGCTGTATACCGGCTATCACTATCAGGATGGCCCGGCTGCGGTTCGCTATCCGCGCGGCACCGGCACCGGCGCGGCATTAACGCCGCTGCAAAGCCTGCCGCTGGGTAAAGGCGTGGTAAAACGTCAGGGCGAAAAACTGGCTATCCTCAACTTTGGTACGCTGTTGCCAGAAGCGAGCCAGGTGGCGGAAGCGCTCAATGCCACGCTGGTTGACATGCGCTTTGTGAAACCGCTGGATACGGCACTGATCACTGAACTGGCGGCCCGTCACGAATCCTTGATTACGCTGGAAGAAGGCGCGATTAAAGGCGGCGCAGGTAGCGGCGTGAATGAGTATGTCATGGCTAAGCGCCTGGGTGTGCCGGTGCTGAATATCGGCCTGCCTGATGAGTTTATTCCACCCGGCACGCAGGAAGAGATGCGTCACGTCTACCAACTGGACGTTGACGGTATTCAACAGCAAATCAGTCGCTGGCTGGCGCAATAGTTCCCTGCCCCGCTCTCTGCGGAGAGCGGTATTCCTGCTATGCTTGATCCCCTGGGAAAGACATAGCAGGAGTCATCATGAAAACCATTCAATTAGCGAATACCGACTTAAGGGTTTCACGGCTTTGCCTGGGCTGTATGACCTTCGGCGAACCCGATCGTGGCAAGCACGCCTGGACACTGCCTGAAGAGAGCAGCCGTCCGCTCATCCGCCAGGCACTCGACGCCGGGATCAATTTTTTCGATACTGCGAACAGCTATTCGGATGGCAGTAGCGAGGAAATTTTAGGCCGGGCGCTTCACGATTTCGCCCGGCGTGATGAGGTGGTGGTCGCCACCAAAGTTTTCTTTCCCATGAGCAATCTGTCGCAGGGCTTATCCCGTCAAAATATCCTGCAATCCATTGACGACAGCCTGCAACGGCTCGGCATGGACTATGTCGATCTGCTGCAAATTCACCGCTGGGACTATGACACGCCGCTGGAAGAGACGCTGGATGCGCTTAACGAGGTGGTGAAATCAGGAAAGGCGCGTTATATCGGTGCTTCCTCAATGCATACCAACCAGTTTGCTCAGGCCCTGGCATTGCAGGACCAGGAGGGCTGGGCGCGCTTTGTCACCATGCAGGATCAGTACAATCTGATTCAGCGTGAAGAAGAGCGTGAGATGCACCCCTTGTGCCAGCGGGAAAACATTGCGGTTCTGCCCTGGAGTCCGCTGGCGCGCGGCAAGCTTACCCGTCCGTGGGGAGAAACGACCGCACGCTCCGTGTCGGATGAGGTCATCAAATCGCTCTATGCCTCAACCGAGGAAAACGACGCCGTGATAGCCGAGCGCCTGGCGCAGGTTGCGGCAGATAAAGGCGCGACGCGTGCACAGGTGGCTCTGGCCTGGTTGCTTAGCAAGCCTGCCGTCACCGCGCCGATTATCGGTGCCTCCCGTGCAGAGCAGTTTGCCGATCTGGTCAACGCGGTAAATGTCGAGCTGACGCCAGATGATATCGCCAAACTGGAAGAGGCTTATCAACCGCATCCGGCAACGGGCTATCAGTAAGGAACTTTCAGGGAGGCGCGCTATCCGGGCAGCGGCATTGTCTGTTGAATATGCGCTAATCTGAGCACTGATTTGATAGTGACGACCGTTCCCGCGATTGCACGGGAACGGTCGTTGTGCTGTAAAGCAATATGCAGGTTAAGACGATGTTGTTTTGCGTCACCCGGCAAGGTTATCCCGCCAGATAAACGCCTGTACCGTACAGCATCGCCGCCGCGATAATACCTGCGATAATATCATCCACCATGATGCCCATACCGCCGTGCACGTTACGGTCAAACCAGCGAATCGGCCAGGGCTTCCAGATATCCAGCACCCGGAACAGGACAAAGCCGCTGACCACCCATTGCCAGCTGTTAACCGGAATCGCCATCAGGGTAATCCACATCCCGATAAACTCATCCCAGACAATGCTACCGTGGTCATGCACGCCCATATCTTTGGCGGTGCGATGGCAGAGGTAAACGCCCACGCTAATGCCCAATAACACGACCAGTGAGTACAGGTCATGAGGGAGAAAGGTCATGAGCCACCAAAACGGGATGGCAGCCAGCGATCCCACCGTACCCGGCATAAACGGGCTGAGCCCGCTGCCGAAGCCGGTCGCCAGTAAATGCCAGGGATTGCGCAGGCGCAGGCGACTTTTGGCGAGGGTTTTATCTGTGGTCAAAATGGTCGAATCCTTTATGGCGGAATTCTGTCGGTTTGCCGTTGTCCAGCAGGGACAGTCCTTCTGACTCCGGTGCCATCTGGCCGATACAGGTGTAAGGCACGCCAAGATGGCCCAGTGCCACGTCCAGCGCGCCGCGATTGACTTCCGGTACGCTAAAGCACAGTTCGTAGTCCTCTCCGCCGCTCAGCGCCCAGCGCAGTACCTGCGCGGCATCAAAGTTTTCACGCAGTGCAGAAGACAGCGGCAGCGCATCAAGATTGATCCTGGCACCACAGCCGCTGGCTTTCAGCACATGACCCAAATCGGAGATCAACCCGTCCGATAAATCAATGGCCGATGACGCCAGGGAACGCAACGACTGCCCCTGCAGAATGCGCGGCATCGGGCGCAAATGGCGCTTGATCAGGGCTTCATGTATCGCCGGATCGTCAATGCGACAGTGATGTTGTAATAACGCCAGTCCGGCGGCACTGTCACCCAGCGTGCCGGTCACGTAGATCCAGTCGCCCGGTTTAGCGCCCGATCGTTTCAATGCTTTGCCGTGCGGGATCAAACCATGAATTCCCAGCGTCAGGCTGAGCGGCCCGCGCGTCGTGTCACCGCCGACCAGTTGCATGTCGTAATATTCCAGCAGGTCGAACAGGCTTTCGCTAAAGCTGCTTAACCAGGCTTCATTGACCTCAGGCAAGGTCATCGCCAGCGTCAGCCAGGCAGGATCGGCCCCCATTGCAGCCAAATCGCTCAGGTTAACCGCCAGAGATTTATAGGCTAAATCGGCAGGATGGATGGAAGGCAGGAAGTGGACGCCTGAAACCAGCGTATCGGTGCTGACCGCCAGCGTCTGTTTTTCGGGCACGCTAAGCAACGCGCAATCGTCGCCGATGCCGAGTTCGACATCACGGCGGCTCCGCGTTCTGCGGTTGAAGTAGCGTGCGATGAGTTCAAATTCACCACATGACATAATTGCGTTCCGCTTAACCATTAATGAAAAAGGCCGGCAAGCCGGCCTTATTGATTATTTGCGTTGGGGTCTAATCTGTGGACCGGCTTTATCCAGTACGCCGTTGACAAATTTATGGCTGTCTTCGGCACCAAATACTTTCGCCAGTTCGATACCTTCGTTGATGGCCACTTTGTAGGGCACATCAGAACGCTTGCTCAATTCATACAGCGAAATACGCAGAATGGCTTTTTCCACCTGCCCCAGCTCTTCAAGCTGACGCGACAGATAGGGCTTCATTAAGCCATCCAGGTACGCGCTGTTGGTCGCCACACCGGTCAGCAGTTCGCGGAAATAGGTAATGTCGACGTCTTTGACGTCTTGTTCCGCCAGAAACTGGTATTCCACATCGGCAATGTCGTTGTTGGACAACTGCCAGGAGTAAAGCGCCTGGACAGCGCACTCACGGGCGCGACGACGAGCAGCAGGTTTCACAAAATTCCCCTTACAAAAATCAGGCTTTAATGGCTTTCAATACGTTGATCATTTCAAGCGCGGTCAGGGCCGCTTCGGCACCTTTATTACCCGCTTTGGTTCCAGCACGCTCAATGGCCTGCTCGATATTTTCGGTCGTCAGTACGCCAAATGCCACAGGAATATCACAGTCCATGGCAACGCTGGCAATACCGGAGCTGGCTTCGCCTGCGACATATTCGAAGTGCGCAGTGCCACCACGAATCACGGTACCCAGAGCAATAACGGCATCGTATTTGCCGGTTTTTGCCAGCGCACGCGCTGCCAGCGGCAGTTCATAAGCACCAGGCACCCAGACAACGGTGATATTGTCATCGCTGACCTGGCCGATGCGCTTCAGGGCATCGACTGCGCCGTCTAACAGGCTGTCATTGATGAAGTTGTTAAAACGCGCGATAACGATGGCAATGTTTGCCTCAGGCGTTGCAACGGCAGCTTCGATAACTTTCATACATATCCTTTCAGGGGTTTGTTTGGCCCCGCGCAGGGGGGCGGATTCTAACATACTCTTTGGCGGCGTGCTCTCGCTTTTCCGCCTCTGTTATTGCGGTGTCAGGGTCAGGCGCACATCGCTGCCGACCTGACGGATATCGCTGAAGGCAAAGACTGGCGCATCGGCCAACGCTGTCAGGCCCGCCAGCTGGCATAAACCACGTGCGTCATTGCCGAGTAATTTCGGGGCGACATATAAAATCAGCTCATCAACCAGGCCTGCCTGAAGTAGCGCACCCGCCAGCGTGGCACCCGCTTCCACCCAGACACTGTTAATTTGCCGCTGGCCCAGCACCATCATCAGGGCCACTAAATCCAGCTGGCTGTCGCGCAGCGGAACAGGAATTTGCGTGACCGTTTCGGGCCAGCGCAGATCGTCGGCCTGCTGACGCATCAGCCAGGTTTCGCCCAATTGTTCAATAAGTTTGTGCTGAGGCGTTACGCGATTCTGGCTATCGACGATCACTCTGACCGGCTGACGCAGCTGTGCTTCATCCACCAGGCGCTGGCTGTCGCTGTCCAGTTCTGACCAGCGCACCGTTAACGAAGGGTCATCCGCCAGAACCGTTGCGCTCGTGCTGAGGATGGCAGAGCTCTGGGCGCGCAACCGCTGTACATCCCGCCGGGCAGCCGCCGAGGTGATCCACTGGCTTTCACCGTTTGCCATTGCTGTGCGGCCGTCCAGCGATGCGCCCAGTTTTAACTGTATCCAGGGAAAGCCGGTGCGCATGCGTTTCAGAAAACCGCGATTCAGGGCTTCCGCTTCCTGCATCATCAGTCCGTGGCTGACCTCAATGCCCGCCTGGCGCAGACGATGCAATCCCCGCCCAGCCACCTGCGGATTGGGGTCCTGCATGGCTGCGACTACCCGCGTTACGCCAGCGGCAATAAGCGCGTCGCAACAGGGCGGCGTGCGGCCGTGATGGCTGCAGGGTTCCAGCGTCACATAGGCGGTCGCCCCCCGGGCGCGGTCACCCGCCATACGTAGCGCATGCACTTCTGCATGGGGTTCACCGGCGCGCTGGTGCCAGCCTTCTCCAACAATCTGGCCGTCGCGTACAATCACGCAGCCGACATTCGGATTGGGCGTGGTCGTAAAACGGCCGCGCCGCGCCAGTTCCAGCGCGCGCGCCATAGCGTGTTCATCAGTCATGATTTAATCCTGTAATCTGGCAATCTCTTCGCCAAAATCACGCACATCTTCGAAGCTGCGATAAACGGAAGCAAAGCGAATATAGGCCACCTTATCGAGCTTTTTCAGTTCATCCATGACCAGGTTCCCAATCAGCTTGCTGGGGATTTCACGTTCACCGGTCGCGCGCAACTGGGTTTTAATATGGCTTACCGCACTCTCTACCGCATCCGCACTGACCGGACGCTTTTCCAGCGCTTTCATCATGCCGCTGGCGAGTTTGTCTTCATTGAAAGGTTCACGCACATCGTTGCTTTTCACCACGCGCGGCATCACCAGCTCAGCCACTTCAAACGTCGTAAAACGCTCATGGCACACCAGACATTGACGACGGCGCCGCACTGATGAACCCTCACTAACCAGACGAGAATCAATCACTTTAGTGTCTACAGCGGAGCAGAATGGGCAATGCATGACGTTTCCTGACACGAGATAAATAGGTCATACAGTGTAGCGCGAACTGCAGGTCAACAAAATCGATTCCCGTGCTTTACCCTGTCGTCCTTACAGCCTGAGGGAGCAAAACGCTCACGAAGACAAAAAGCAGGCCGCTTACCGCGTCATGCGCTAAATGTTATCCCCGGCAGCAGGCGTTATCTTTGCAAAGAAGCCGGCACAAACGCCGGTGCGGCTTGCTTGCTGGCGATGACCCGGACGCAACACGGCAGTGGGTTTACACGGCCGGATTACCCGACAGAAAGAATCTGGATGGGGACGTCAAGGGTGAACCTCAGGTCGTCAGACTATTCCGTTAACGGAAAAAGAAACGCCTGGTCGCTAAAGGCAGTCTTGACGCCATCGCTCACGTAGAAGATAACGTGATGTCGGCAACGGTCAGGTTAAAAGGCACGACCGGATACGTGAACGCCATTGATTTCGATAAATCATTGCAGCCCCACGGACAACCTGTGCCGGGGCGGTTTTTAGGTATTTCTCTATAACGGAAAAGGATAAATGATGATCAGGACGGTTTGGGCACCTGCGGCCCTGTCGCTGGTTCTGTTGAGTGGTTGCAGCACAACGCAACAGCCGCAGGTGAAACAGCTCCATCAGGAAGTCAGCCAACTCAATCAGCAGATGCAGCAGCTCACCAGCCAGGCAGGCGCGGTGGAGATTCAGGGACAGCTTAACGCGCACTCGCAGCAGGGCGCATGGCTATTACCGCAGGCCAATACGCCTGTTGAATTGCAAACCCAGGCCGGTACGTTGCGCTTATCGTTATCAAAGGTTGAGGCAGAAGCTGGCGGATCACACGCTAACCTGACCCTGCAGACACGCGATAATCAGCCGCTGCCTGCGCTGGAGGCCACCGTGGTATGGGGCCAGCTTGATCCCGCAACGGGCAAGCCGCTTGAAGCCGACAGCCTGACTCAGACCATCGCGGTGCCCACCGCGCTGACGCCGCGCAGTTCGGTCACGGTTCCGTTACGTTTGAGCGGTATTACGCCAGAGCAGCTCGGCTATGTCCGGGTTCACCAGGTGCTGGCCAAAACGGCTGCGCCCAGGTCTTAACGACAAAAAAAAGCCGCCAGATTGCGCTGGCGGCTTTTCCATCATGCACAGATTACGGCAGGATTGAAGGCTGGTCTGCGCCCTCTTTCTCGACTTTCTGCACCAGCATGTGTTCGCGTTTCATGCCCAGCTTCAGCGCCAGCGCTGAAGAGACGTAAATCGATGAAATCGTACCAATAGTGACACCGATCAGCATGGTTAGCGAGAAGCCTTTCAGCAGCGCACCACCAAAGATGAACAGAATCAGGATCATCGCCAACGTCGTCAGCGAGGTGATCAAGGTACGGCTCAAGGTCTGGGTCAGGGACACGTTGGTAATATCGTAAGAGGACCCGCGGCGGATCTTGCGGAAATTCTCACGAATACGGTCCGACACCACGATTTTATCGTTAAGCGAATAACCGATAACCGACATCAGCGAGGCCACAATGGTGAGGTCGATCTCCACCCGGAACAGCGACAGCAGGCCACAGGTGATGATCACGTCATGTGCCAGCGCCAGCACCGTACCCAGCGCCAGACGCCACTCAAAGCGAATACCGATATAGATCAGAATCGCAATAAGTGCCGACATCAAAGCTAACGCACCGGCCTGCGCCAGATCGCTGCCTACGCTGGGTCCAACAAACTCGATACGTTTTACCGTCGCGTTTTGCTGCGTGGTCTGGTTAATTACCGTCACCACTTTATTACCTAACTCGGTGCCTGCAGGGCCAGTAACTGGTGGCATACGCACCATCACGTCACGGCTGCTGCCAAAGTTCTGGATCAGCGGCTCCTGGAAACCGGCCTTAACCAGCTCGCCACGAATCGTGTCGAGATCGGCAGGTTTCTCCAGGTTGATCTCAATCACCGTACCGCCGGTGAAATCGAGACCCCAGTTAAAGCCACGTACGCCAACAATGGCAATCGAGATGATGATTAACAATCCCGAAATAATAAATGCCAGCGTATCCCAGCGCATAAAGTCGACGACTTTACGGCCGTGGTTTAACTGCTCAATGTTATATTCCTGTGCCACAACGCACTCCTCAGATAGACAGCTTTTTGACGCGCTTGCCACCGTACATCAGGTTAATGATGGCGCGGGTACCGACAATCGATGTGAACATTGAGGTTGCGATACCAATAGCCGTTGTAATCGCAAAGCCCTTAATGGACCCCGTACCCACCGCATACAGAATCACCACTTTGATCAGGGTGGTTACGTTAGCATCGACAATACTGGAGAAGGCGCCTTTATAGCCCTCGTGGATTGCCTGCTGTACGGAACGCCCGTTGCGCAGTTCTTCTTTAATACGTTCATTAATCAGTACGTTAGCATCGACTGCCACCGCCAGCGTCAGGACGATACCGGCAATGCCTGGCATCGTCAGCGTCGCACCCGGTAACAGGGACATAATACCGACAATCAGCACCAGGTTTGCCAGCAGCGCGCTGGTGGCAATCAGGCCCACTTTCTTGTAGTACAGCACCATAAACAGGATAGAGGCGACCAGGCCCCACAGGCAGGCTTCCAGACCCTGAGTAATGTTCTGCTGACCCATGGTTGGACCGATGGTACGCTCTTCCACAATCTGGATAGGCGCAATCAGCGCACCGGCGCGCAGCAGCAGCGACAGCTGACGTGCTTCGTTCGGGTTGCCGATACCGGTAATACGGAAGCTGTTGCCAAGGCGCGACTGGATATTGGCGACGTTAATCACCTCTTCCTGTTTCACCAGAATGGCTCGACCGTTAGCATCTTTCTTACCGCTGTCTTTGTACTCCACAAACAGGGTCGCCATCGGCTTACCGATGTTGTCCTTGGTGAAGTTAGACATAATATTACCGCCCGCGCCGTCCAGTGAAATGTTCACCTGAGGCTGGTTGTACTCATCCATGCTGGATGTGGAGTCGGTAATATGGTCACCCGTCAGGATGACACGCTTATAGAGCACCACAGGGCGTCCGTCGCGCGTGTCTTTCACTTCCGAGTCGCCCGGTACGCGGCCACTGGCGGCGGCGCTTGGGTCCACGCTGGTGTTAACCAGACGGAATTCCAGCGTCGCTGTCGCGCCCAAAATCTCTTTGGCACGTGCGGTGTCCTGAATACCTGGCAGTTCAACCACGATGCGGTCAGAACCCTGACGCTGTACCAGGGGTTCAGCAACGCCCAGCTGGTTGACACGGTTACGCAGAATAGTGATGTTCTGTTGAACAGCGTATTCACGTGCTTCGCTGAGACGCGCATCGGTCATGGTGGCACGCAGCGAATCATCGCCGCTGCTGTTGATGACCAGGTCCTGATGACGGGATGACAACCACTTCACCGCAGCATCGCGGCTGGCAGCATCACGGAAACGAATTTCCACGCCGTAGTTAGCAATCTTGTTGACGTTGGTATAGGGAATATTTTTTTCGCGCAGGTCGCTGCGCAGGCTGTCAGCATTCTGCTCTTGCAGTTTGCTCAGGGCAGTATCCATATCCACTTCCATCAGGAAGTGCACACCACCACGCAGATCGAGGCCAAGCTTCATTGGCTGTGCCGCCAGCAGAGCCAGCCAGCGCGGCGTTGCCGGTGCGAGGTTCAGGGCAACCACATAGTTTTCGCCCAGCGCCTTCATGATCGCTTCACGGGCGCGCAGTTGCACATCCGTATTGGCAAAACGCGCAGTGATCGCGCCATTTTCCAGGGCAACAGACTTAGTTTGAATATTGTCTTGTTTTAATACGTTCTGAATTTGATCCAACGTTTGCTCACTGGCGGCGCTTCCGCGCGCGCCAGTGATCTGAACAGCCGGATCCTCACCATAAAGGTTGGGAAGTGCATACACCAGGCCAATGACAAGCACCACGACCAGCATTATGTACTTCCACAAAGGATAACGATTTAACACGGCAGTTCCCTTAGGGAAGTAAAAATTACAGCGCCTTCATAGAACCTTTCGGCAGGACGGCAGCCACGAAATCACGTTTGATAACCACTTCAGTAGTGTCGTTCAGCGCAATAGCAATGTAGCCGGTTTCTGCCACTTTTGTTACGCGACCCACCAGGCCACCGTTCGTCAGGACTTCATCACCCTTGGAGATAGAATCCATCAGCTTCTTGTGCTCTTTTGCACGCTTCTGCTGCGGGCGCAGGATCATGAAGTAAAAGATCAGGCCAAAGACGACCAGCATGATCACCAGAGAATACGGACTTCCCTGAGACGGTGCGCCTGCTGCAGCCACAGCGTCAGAAATGAAAAAGCTCATTAAATTTCCCTCATTGATGAATTATCAGACGTTAAAGGCGGAACCGCTTTGCCCGTCCGTTGGTAGAACTCGCTAACAAAGCGCTCTAATTTACCCTCTTCGATAGCCTGGCGTAAACCCGCCATCAAACGCTGGTAATAGCGCAGGTTATGAATCGTGTTCAGACGTGCGCCCAGTATTTCGTTACAGCGATCAAGATGATGCAAGTACGCACGGCTGTAATTGCGACAGGTGTAACAATCACACTCCGCATCCAGCGGCGAAACATCGTCTTTATGCTTCGCATTGCGAATTTTTACCACGCCATCGGTCACAAATAAGTGGCCATTACGCGCATTACGCGTTGGCATGACGCAGTCAAACATATCCACGCCGCGACGCACGCCTTCAACCAGATCTTCAGGTTTACCGACGCCCATCAGGTAACGGGGTTTGTCCTCGGGAATCTGCGGGCAAACATGCTCAAGGATACGGTGCATATCCTCTTTAGGCTCACCGACCGCCAGGCCGCCCACAGCGTACCCATCAAAGCCAATCTCTACCAGACCTTTCACAGAGACATCACGTAAATCTTCGTAAACCGAGCCCTGAATAATGCCAAACAGCGCATTTTTGTTCCCCAGGCTGTCAAAACGGTCACGACTGCGTTGCGCCCAGCGCAAAGACATCTCCATAGAGCGCTTGGCATAATCCCAGTCTGCCGGGTACGGCGTACACTCATCGAAGATCATCACGATGTCCGATCCCAGGTCGTACTGGATCTCCATCGATTTTTCCGGATCGAGGAAAATCGCGTCACCGTTGATCGGATTGCGGAAATGGACACCGGCTTCGGTGATCTTACGAATGTCACCCAGGCTAAACACCTGGAAGCCGCCAGAATCGGTCAGAATGGGGCCTTTCCACTGCATAAAATCATGCAAATCGCCGTGCAACTTCATGATTTCCTGGCCGGGACGCAGCCAGAGGTGGAAAGTGTTGCCCAGAATAATTTGCGCGCCGGTTTCCTGCACTTCTTCCGGCGTCATGCCCTTCACGGTGCCATAGGTGCCCACGGGCATAAACGCCGGGGTTTCCACCACGCCACGATCGAAAATCAGACGACCGCGACGCGCGCGACCGTCTGTGGTATCAAGTTCAAATTTCACAAGACCTCCATCGGAGAAACAGTCCGATGTTCAAAGTAAACAGATCAGGCACCCACTTTTTCCCGCGGAGCCTGTGGGTTTTTGCTGATAAACATCGCGTCGCCGTAGCTGAAGAAACGGTATTCTTCCGCCACCGCCGCACGATAAGCAGCCATGGTGTGCTGATAACCGGCAAAGGCCGATACCAGCATGATCAACGTCGATTCGGGCAGATGGAAATTGGTGATCAACGCATCAATCACCTGATACTCATAGCCCGGATAGATAAAGATTTGGGTGTCATCGAAGAACGGCGCAATCAGCGCATCCTGGCTGGCTTTGGCTGCACTTTCCAGCGAGCGTACTGAGGTTGTCCCCACCGCGACGACCTTGTTGCCACGGGCTTTACAGGCCAGCACCGCATCCACAACCTCCTGCGGTACTTCCGCATATTCGGCGTGCATATGGTGTTCTTCAATCGTTTCTACGCGCACCGGCTGGAACGTTCCTGCCCCGACGTGCAGGGTGACAAAGGCCATTTCAACGCCTTTGTCTTTCAGCGCCTGAATCAGGGGTTCATCAAAGTGCAGACCGGCGGTCGGGGCCGCGACGGCCCCCGGGCGCGCGCTGTATACCGTCTGGTAAAGCTCGCGATCGGCCTCTTCATCGGGACGATCAATATACGGCGGCAGCGGCATATGACCTACGCTGTTGAGGATGTCCAGAACGGCCCGATCGTCCTCAAACGCAATCTCAAACAGGGCATCGTGGCGCGCGACCATCGTGGCGTTAACGCTTTCATCGTCGCCCAGCAGCAACGCTGCGCCAGGCTTTGGCGCTTTGGACGCCCTTACGTGTGCCAGAACGCGCTTGTCATCAAGCATGCGCTCAACCAGCATTTCGATTTTACCGCCGCTTGCCTTGCGACCAAACACCCGGGCCGGGATCACGCGCGTGTTGTTAAACACCAGCAGATCGCCAGGTTGCAGCTTGTCCAGCACATCGGTAAACACGCCATGGCTCAGTGCACCACTTGTACCGTCCAGCGACAGTAAGCGGCAACCGCTACGCTGCGCCTGGGGATAATGGGCGATAAGGGATTCGGGCAATTCAAAAGCAAAATCGGCGACACGCATGACAGACTTCTTACTCAGAAAAACAGGCGGCACAGTTTAGCGGAAAATCGCTCAATTCTGAACAACTGGCTGCGCAAAGCGAGTTGCGCTTATAATAGCGCATGAATTTTCTTGCTCATCTTCACTTAGCCCATCTTGCAGACAGCTCGCTACTCGGCAATCTGATGGCGGATTTCGTTCGCGGTGCGCCGCATCAACACTGGCCCAAACCGGTGGCCGACGGCATTCTGATGCATCGTCGCCTGGATGTTATGACCGATGCCTTGCCGGAAGTGCGAGAGGCGCGTCAGCTGTTTCGGGCTGAAACCTACCGTGTCGCACCCATTACCCTGGATGTTATCTGGGACCATTTTCTGGCGCGCCACTGGGATCGCTTTCATCAGGCACACACGTTGCAACAATTTACCGCCAAAGCCGAAAGCGAAATCGTTCCGCAACTGGCGGCCACGCCTGACGAATTTAAAGCCCTCAATGCGGTGATGTGGCGTGAACGCTGGTTCGAGCATTACGCTGATCCACAGCGTCTTGAACGGGTGCTGAACGGGATGGCGAGCCGTCGGCCAAAACTGGCCGCTCTGCGCGACTCTTACCACGACTTTAGGGCGCATTATGCTGCGTTTGAAGCCTGCTTTTTCCAGTTCTATCCGCGCCTGATGACGCTGGCTGTCGAGCAGCAGCTATAACCTCCCCCTCCTTTTTACATCAGGTTTGTGAGCGCTTTTCATTGCGCCATCAACCTGTAACGCTGAAAAAGCGCGCAGTCAGTCATACAGCCGTATTGCCATTGCTTCCGGTCTGCGGCTTAATAAGCCTTGCTTAACTATGATTTACCTTGCTCTCACTGTCAGACCGCCTGTTCAGGCGCTTCCTTTATCCGATATGGTTTAAAATCATAAGAGGGAAACATGTCATCCGCTTCGCATTCTGAAATTGACGCGCGCTATCATTACGCCTGCGAAATCGCCCGTGCGGCGGCAAGCCGCGCCTGGTCATGGTATCAACAGCGTCAAAAACTGGTGGTGGAACATAAAAGGGATCTTCAGGATGTGGTCAGTGAAGCTGACCGCAACGTTGAAGAATTAATTAAATCATTGATCTCAGAACGTTATCCAGATGATGCCGTTTTAGGCGAGGAGAGCGGCGGTGACACGCAAGGTGCCCGTATTGTATGGGTGATCGATCCCATTGATGGCACAGCCTGCTTTGTTAACGGCCTGCATAACTGGTGCGTCTCGCTGGCGATTGTGTGCGATGGCGAGCCGGTCGTTGGCGTGATTTGCGATCCCAATCATCACGAGCTGTTTCACGCCCGCAAAGGAAACGGCGCCTGGCTCAACGAGACCCGGCTCGAAGTGCATAAAGCCCGGCACCTCAATGAAGGCCTGCTGGGGATCAGTAACTCCAGCCGGGTTCCCGGTGAAAAAGTGACGCAGCTCATCGATGCCCTGCTCAGGCAAGGT
Organism: Pantoea sp. Fr+CA_20; assembly: GCF_024520835.1. NCBI lineage: Bacteria > Pseudomonadati > Pseudomonadota > Gammaproteobacteria > Enterobacterales > Erwiniaceae > Pantoea > Pantoea sp. Fr+CA_20. The sequence continues at coordinate 83,422 of NZ_JALNPN010000007.1, read as the reverse complement.
GGGATGTTTATTCGCATCGGCTCCGGGGCTTTAACCAGTGCCTGGGCCGCTGCAGGCCGTCTGATTGGCTATTATGAAGCACATATGCATCCCTGGGACAGCCTGCCCGGCATCGTGTTAATGCGTGAGGCCGGCGGCGTGACCAACGATTATCTGCGCAACGACGGTCTGAAAAAGGGCAATCCTGTTTTGCTGGCGAATGCGGTAATCTATCCGCAAATTAAAGCGCTGCTTGCGACGCATGAAATTGAGGATTGATGATGCCTGCCCATGTTCCCCGGCGCTTAATTGCGCTCTGCGCGTTGTGGTTGTTGGCGGGGCCTCTGCACGCGGCTCCGGAATACCAACTTGAGAAAGTGGTAGAACTGAGCCGACACGGGGTACGTCCGCCGACGCCCGGTAATCGTAAGGAGATTGAAGCGGCAAGCCAGCAGCCATGGTACGTCTGGAGCACGGCAGACGGTGAACTGACGGGCCATGGCTACAGCGCGGTGGTGAATAAGGCACGCTGGGAAGGGGAGCACTATCGCCAGTTGGGTTTACTCAACGCGGGTTGCCCTGATGCGACAGCGCTCTACGTGCGCGCCAGCCCGCTGCAGCGAACGCGCGCTACCGCCGAGGCGCTGGTGGACGGTGCCTTTCCCGGCTGTGGCGTTACCGTTCATACCGTTAAGGGCGATGTCGATCCGCTGTTTCAGACGGAGAAGCTCCCCTTTGCCCAGACCGATCCGCAGCGCGAACTGGCGGCAAAACAGCGCGTGGCGGGCGATTTAGCCCAACGTCAGCAGCAGCTTCAGCCTGCGATTGCGCTGCTTAAACAGTCGGTATGTCCGGCCAGCAGCGATTGTCCGTTTTTCGATCGCCCCTGGCAGTTCAAACAGACAAAAAGCGGCAGCGTTTATGTTGAAGGCTTAAGCGCCATGGCCGCCATGGTCGAGACACTGCGGCTGGGTTACAGCGAAAATTTACCGTTCGCGAAGCTGGCCTGGGGGCACATTACGTCCGCCCAACAGATCACCGCCCTGCTCCCGCTGCTGACAGCCAATTATGATCTCAGCAATGATGTGCTCTACATGGCACAACGTCACGGTTCCCTGCTGCTGTCACAGATGCTTGAGGCTATTGAAGGTAATGATCCGGACGTGCGCTGGCTGCTTTTGGTGGCACATGACACCAACATTGCGATGGTGCGCCGCTTAATGGGATTTGAATGGCAACTGCCCGGCTATACGCGCGGTAATATTCCACCGGGAAGCAGCCTGGTGCTGGAACGCTGGCGGGACCGAAATACGCATCAGCGCTACCTGCGCCTCTATTTTCAGGCACAAAGTCTGGATGGTCTGCGTCACTTGCAACCGGTGAGCGACAGCCATCCCCTGTTGCGTCAGGAATGGCGGCAACCCGGATGCAAAATCACAGCGGTCGGAACACTTTGCCCGTTACAGGCGGCCGTTACGCAGTTGGGTAAGCAGACAGATAACAGCGCGCGCGTTCCGGTCAGCATGATATTGCCGTCTTCGGACGGATAACCCACGCGGCCCGGACGGTTTCGCCGGGCGTAGCGCTGGCCTTTGTCTTATTTTACGGCAACTTATTTAATGGCGGCGCGTTTTGCATTAGCATGATTTCGTCAATCATCCCTCTATTTGTTTCATTTGCCATATCTGTTTTCGGCGAGTCATTTCGCCGATTTTATTTTGCTTAACCGCCAATCCTGTGTTGTCCCAACCCGTTGATATCCGGGCTGGGACAAATCAACCGCGTTATTTACGCACCAGCTTATAGCCCAGCAGCAGTACCACAATCCATACCATCCCGACATACAGTGAAATGCGGGTGTCCGGGAAGTAGCCGATCAGGCCAATAATAAAACACAGAAATGCCACGCCAAAGCCTGCTGTCCAGCTTCCGCCAGGCAACGCAAAGGTTAACCCACGGGCGGCGGCTTTGCCGATCTTGCGTCGAAACGCCATCTGTGACAGCAGAATCATGATCCAAACCCAGACGGTGGCAAAAGTCGCCAGCGAGGCGATAACCAGGAAGACTTTTTCTGGCATCAGGTAGTTGAGGTACACCGCAATCAGCATGGCAAACATCATCACCACCACCGTCACCCAGGGAATACCGCGCGAAGAGACCTTCATAAACATTTTGGGTGCATGGCCCTGCTGTGCCATGCCATGCAGCATACGTCCGACGCCAAACACATCGCTGTTGATCGCCGACAGCGAGGCCGTCAGCACCACAAAGTTCAGGATAGACGCTGCCGCCGCAATCCCCATATGCTGGAATGTCAGAACAAATGGGCTGCCGTTGGTGCCCACCTGATTCCAGGGATAAATCGACATAATGACAAACAGCGTACCCACATAAAAAACCAGAATACGCATCGGGACGGAGTTGATAGCGCGCGGGATAGAGGTGGCCGGATCGTTGGCTTCACCCGCCGTGATACCGATGATTTCAATGCCACCGTAGGCAAACATCACCATCTGCAGCGACAGCAACATTCCCACGAGACCGTGCGCAAAAAAGCCGCCATTGGTCCACAGGTTATGAATGCCGGTGGGCTGGCCACCGTTGCCTATCCCCCAGATGATCATGCCAAACCCGGCCAGGATCATCACAACGATGGTGGCGACCTTGAAGAAGGAGAACCAAAACTCCACTTCACCAAACACCTTCACGCTCATTAAATTGACCGCGCCGATGATCAGCACCACGCTGAGCACCCAGATCCAGTGCGGGACCTCCGGAAACCAGACGCCCATATAGATACCGAACGCCGTTACGTCCGCGATAGCCACGATCAGAATTTCAAAGCAGTAGGTCCAGCCGGTGATGTAGCCCGCCAGCGGACCAAGATAATCCTGCGCATAGCGGGAAAACGAGCTGGCCTGCGGGTTGTTGACTGACATCTCACCCAGCGCGCGCATGATGATGTACGCCACCGCGCCGCCAATGATATAGGCGAGCAGTACGCTCGGTCCTGCCATCTTGATGGCGTCCGCCGAGCCGTAAAACAGCCCGGTGCCAATCGCCGATCCCAGCGCCATAAAACGGATGTGGCGCGTGCTCAGTCCGCGTTTGAGCTTGTTGGTTTCTTGCATAACAACCTGTACCTGTGAAATGAAAAAACCACGGGCAAGCCCGTGGTTAAAGAAGAATCAATCTTAGCCGTTACGAGTGAACCGACACCTGCTCTGGCCCTTTCAACCGATCGACCAGCGCCACAGCCAGCAACATCACCAGCGATGGCGGCAACCAGGCAAGGCCCTGGTCGGCTAACGGCAGATGCTGGCTAAATGCGGGTAACGCCTCTTTAAACCCGGTGGTTTTGATGGCGTCAAGGATACCAAATAGCAGGCTGACCAGCATAGTCGGTGCGATGATACGGCTGCTTTTGTTCCACCAGTTCAGCGTAAAACTCAGTACGACCAGCACGATACACGGCGGATAAATGGCCGTCAGCACCGGAATGGAAATCTGAATCAGATGGCTCAGCCCCAGGTTAGACACCACCATCGAGAACAGGCCCAGTACAAAGACCAGCGTTTTGTAAGACCAGGGCAGATATTGCGCAAAAAACTCTGCGCAGGCACAGGTCAGGCCCACAGCCGTCACCATACAGGCAATGAAAATCAGTGCGGCCAGGAAGAAGCTGCCCATGTCACCGAAGGTCTGCTGGACGTAAGCATGCAGAATCGCCGCACCGTTGGCATTCTGATCCACTAACGCACCGCTGCCCGCGCCCAGTTTAAACAGGCTGAGATAGACCAGCGTCAAACCGACGCCAGCGATCACCCCAGCTAAAACCGTGTAGCGGGTTAACAGCGCCGCATTATCAATGCCGCGCGAACGTGCCGCGTTGACGATGACAATGCCGAAGACCATCGCGCCCAGCGTATCCATGGTGAGATAGCCGTTCACAAAACCACTGGAAAATGCGGCGCGCTGATAGTCCGCTGTCGCGGGAATCGTTCCGCCCGCCGGCCACAGTAAAGCCGCGACGCCCAGCAGCGTCAGGGCTGCAATTTTTAGCGGGGCGAGAAAATGGCCGACCGTATCCAGCAATTTACCCGGATAGAGGGAAATCACCATCACCAGCGCAAAGTAAATCAGGCTGTAGATAAACAGCGGCAGCGGGCCATCGCCAGTGATAGGTGCAATGCCCACCTCAAATGAGACCGTGGCGGTGCGCGGCGTGGCAAAAAGCGGCCCGACCGCAAGGTAGCAGACCGTTGCCAGCACCACGCCAGCGACTTTGCCAATGGGCGTGCTCAGCGCATCAATACCGCCGCCGACGCGCGCAAGGGCGATCACGGTGATAACAGGTAAGCCCACGGCGGTAAGCAGAAAGCCCACAGCGGCCACCCAGACATGTTCGCCTGACTGAATACCGACCATGGGAGGAAAGATGATGTTACCCGCGCCAACAAACAGGGCAAACGTCATGAAGCCCAGCGCGAGAATGTCTTTAACGGTTAAACGATGTGTCATACGGCCTGTCACTGATGTTGCGATGAAAGATAAGTTTGCGTTGTCCCCTCGCTGCGTTAATACGACGACTTGCCAGACAATAACAGCGCATTATGCGTAGCGTCTGGTTTAGCGCAGGTGATTTGAGCTGCTTTTTTTCTGTTCACAGAGGGATAAATCGACAACGGCGGTAAGTAAAACGTTTATAGCGGAGAAAGGCAATACAGGATCGGAAAACCAGAGGCTTATTTCGCAATTTAAACCAATATCAGAGGATCACATCAATATTCGCAGAAAGTGCATCAGATGATGTGCTTTAAAAATAAACAGGCGATGGGAAATATCAGCATACATGCGGGTTTTTGTGCACAAGTGGCGCATGTATTGCGCCACGTTGCACAGATTCAGCGATTACCACACCTGGCTGGCGACATCCACCACCAGACGAATCTTCTGCCACTGTTGCTCTTCGGTCAGGCTGTTACCCTCTTCCGTTGAGGCAAATCCACACTGCGGGCTGAGGCAAATCTGGTCGAGGCTGATGTACTGCGTCGCTTCCTGTAAACGCGCTTTTACCTGCGCGGCGTCTTCCAGTTCACCGACCTTGGTGGTAATTAAACCCAGTACCGCCTTCTGGTGGCCAGGCTTGATGAAACGCAGCGGTTCGAAGCCGCCAGAACGGTGATTGTCATATTCAAGGAAAAACGCATCTACATTGACAGAGCCGAACAGGATTTCAGCCACCGGCTCGTAGCCCCCTTCAGAAATCCAGGTCGAGCGGAAATTGCCACGGCACACATGCAGACCGACGGTCAGGTCGGCCGGTTTGCCTTCTAACGCCTTGTTCAGTACACGTGCATAGGTGCGGGCCAACTGCTCGGGATCGTCGCCGCGCTCACGGATCTCACGCTTTTGCTCCTCTGAACAGAGATAGGCCCAGACGGTATCGTCCAGTTGTAAATAGCGACAGCCTGCATCGTAAAAGGCTTTAATCGCCTCTTTGTAGGTCTGCGCCAGATCGTCAAAGTACACATCCAGATCGGGGTAAACCTTTGCGTCGATCACTTTACGTCCGCCGCGAAAATGCAGCACGCTTGGGCTGGGGATGGTCATTTTTGCCACCGCATTCCCCGCTACGCTCTGCAGGAAGCGGAAATGCGCCAGCATTGGATGCCCATCAAAACCCAGCTTGCCGGTAATTTTTACGCCGTGCGCTTTGGTCTGAACACCGTTGAACTGAATGCCCTGATCCGCTTCATAGTGTTCAACGCCTTTCAGGCCGTAGAAAAAGTCAAAGTGCCACCAGCCACGACGAAATTCCCCATCGGTAACAACCTGAAGGCCATTTTCACGCTGCTTCGCCACCACGTCACGAATCGCTTCATTTTCAACATCACGCAGTTCGTCAGCGCTGATCTCGCCCGCATGAAATTTTTCACGAGCCTGCTTAATGGCGACGGGACGAAGGAAGCTGCCAACAGTATCGGCACGAAACGGGGCGGTTTGTCTTTGCATAATGACTCCTGATCACCCGCCAGATCAGTAGATAATTTCGGGCGGGAATAGTTACACAATGTAATTTTAGCCTTCCAGATGGCTAAACGTCTGAATGCAGATTGTCATGTGACCGGCTTCTGCGCAAACGAAAAAAATTCACTGGGGATGAAAAAGATTCATGTTGCGACGAGAAGAGCGGATTTCGCGGCCGTCCTTTTGCGCATCAGCATTCTTACCCGGCGCAACTGACGCTATGGACGCTATGGACGCTATGGACGCTATGGACGCTATGGACGCTATGGACGCTATGGACGCTGAACAGCATAGCCAGGATGTAGCCCGCACACAGGGCGCGCGGCTAAGACGGAGAATGTTCTTTATCAAGGATGCCTGGTGATCCTCGGGTTCTGCACAGTCAGGAAAGCCTACTGGAGAGCCTTACGCGCCCCGGCCATTTGCGTCTCAGACAGCGGCAGATAACCCGCTTCACTCACGCGCTGCTGGCCTGCTTCAGACAGCACCTGTTGTAAAAAAGCGGCTAACAGCGGCGGCAAGGGCTTACCGGGGGCTTTGTTCACATACAGATAGAGCGGCCGCGCCCAGGGATAGCGACCACTGCGGATAGAATCCGGATCGGGTGCAACCGCCTCACCGTTTTTTGTCATCACCGGCAGCAGTTTTACTCCGCTCAGGTGAAAACCAAAACTGGCATAGCCAATGCTGCGCAGATCGCCGGCGACGGCCTGAACCACCGCCGCCGATCCGGGAAACTCCGCCACGTCGTTGCGAAAATCGCCCTGGCACAGTGCCTGCTGTTTGAAGAATCCCCATGTTCCGGAGGCCGAGTTGCGGCCATAACGCTGGATAGCGCGCTGCTGCCATTCTGGCTGATGCAGGCCCAGATCGCCCCAGCGCTCAGGCACCTGCTGCGCGCCACAGAGACGGGTGACAGAGAACAGGGCATCAAGCTGGCGGGGATCGACAGACTGCAGCGGATTGCGCTGATTCACCACCACCACCAGCGCGTCCATCGCAACCGGTACTGCCAGCGGAGGATAACCATATCGCGCCTCAAATGCCTGGCGCTCATCCGCCTGCATGGGCCGGCTCATGGCCCCAATCTGCACGCTACCGGCGGTGAGCGCGGTGGGCGCGGTTGACGAGCCCGATGCCTGGACCTGGACGTTTACGCCGGGCGACTGACGGCTAAAGTCATCGCCCCATAAGGTCATCAGGTAGCCGAGCGTGTCCGAGCCTGCGCTGCTCAGATTGCCTGAAAGCATAACAGGCTGCGCCTGCACCAAGGCAGGCAACAGAGAGAAGAGCAGCAAAAAAAGCGCGCGCATTGTTCCGATCCGTCAGCAGTTAATGGACGGCATTCTCCTGCATCCCATTAGTAACAATCAACCGTGGTGCCAGGGTAAACGTAAAACAGGTTTCCTGATGCGGGATGCTGGTGATCTCCAGCCGCGCATTATGATGGCTCAGCGCATGCTTCACGATGGCCAGCCCAAGCCCGCTGCCGCCGGTGGCACGTGAACGTGCTTTGTCCACGCGGTAAAAACGTTCTGTCAGACGTGGGATATGCTCAGAAGCAATGCCGGGGCCGTTATCGCACACCTTGAATACCGCGCCCTGCTTGCTACGTAGCCAGCTGATATCGATGCGCGTGCCCTCTGGCGTATGGTTAACCGCGTTGTAAACGAGGTTGGAAATGGCACTGCGTAATTGCTCATCATTGCCAAACACTTTCAGATGGGGATCGGTATGAAAATGGATAGCGTGACGCCCACCGCTCAGGGTTTCGGCCTCATGCTGCAGCAGTTTTAGCATGACGGGCACATCAACCTTTTCTTTCATGTTGATGACCGGGGCAGCCTCAATACGCGACAGCGTCAGGAGCTGTTTGACCAGGCTATCCATCCGTCGGGTTTGCTCCGACATCGTCTGCAACGCTTTGTCCCGTGAGCGCTGATTCATCACAGAGTCGTTCATCATTTCCAGATAGCCCTGAAGCACCGTTAAAGGCGTGCGCAGTTCGTGGCTGACGTTGGCAAAGAAGTTACGCCGTGCTCCCTCAAGCTGATGCATCTGAGTAACATCGCGCGCCACCATTAACCACTGGCCTTCGCTGTAAGGCATGACACGGAATTCCATATGGTGCTGGTTATTCAGCACCAGCGTCAGTGGCTTATCGAAATCCCGCTGGCGAAGGTAGCGTGAAAACTCAGGATAACGCAGCAGGTTAAGGATATTTTGCCCGTTATCCTCTGGCCAGCGCAGCCCCAGGTGTTGCTGTGCCAGGCCGTTGCACCAGAAAATGGTGCCCTCTTCCGTGGTCAGGATTACGGCGTCAGGCAGCGACTCCGCGCCGCTACGAAAGCGCTTAATCAGATTACCTAACTCGCGCCGCCGCCGCCGGTTGCGCAGTTGCATTTGATACAACCCGTAAAACAGCGGCTCCCAGCTAGCCTGGCCTGAAGGCGGCGTCATCGTGCGATCGAGCCATAGCCAGTGAGAAAGGCGCATCAGGTTGTAAAAATGCCACAATAACATGCCGACGACGCTAACTAACAAGAGCCACGGCAAATAGCCAAACAGCAGGCCAAGCACCAGCGCAGGCAGAGACGCCAGCACCAGTTCGGACAATAATCTCTTCCAGGAGAGGCGTTCCAGCACGGTTAAAGCTCCGTTTAAAAGCGGGCAGAGAAACGATAGCCTGTTCCGCGTACGGTTTGTACCATGCGATCGTGGCCGGTCAGTTCCAGCGCCTTACGTAAACGACGAATATGAACGTCAACGGTGCGATCTTCAACATAGACGTTGGTGCCCCAGACGTGATTGAGTAGCTGCTCACGGCTGTAAACACGCTCAGGATGGGTCATAAAGAAATGCAGCAGCTTGTATTCTGTCGGCCCCATTTCCAGCGGTGTGGTTTCTGACATCACGCGGTGCGATGACGGGTCCAGGCTCAGGCCCTGCATTTCAATCACGTCTTCAACCGCCATCGGCGAAATACGACGCATAACCGCTTTGATGCGTGCCATCAGCTCTTTAGGCGAAAAGGGTTTAGTGATGTAATCATCAGCCCCGACTTCCAGCCCACGAACCCGATCTTCTTCCTCGCCGCGCGCGGTCAGCATCATAACCGGAATATCGCGCGTCATGGCTTCACGCTTAAGATGTTTAATAAATTGTATGCCGCTACCGCCGGGTAACATCCAGTCCAGCAGGATCAGATCAGGCCAGGGTTCAATCAGCTTGCTGACAGCACTGTCATAATCTTCGGCCTCAATCGGCTGATAATCGTTTTGTTCCAGAACAAAACATAACATCTCACGGATTGGAGCTTCATCTTCCACAACTAAAATGCGCTTAGCCATTATTACTCCTGCAGGTAGGACGGCTTTCACTGATATTTGCGGCGTCATTATGCGTCAGTTTTGTGACAGTTTTATGAAAAAGTTAGCCATAAAAGTCGGCTTGCAACAACCATTTATGACAACATGACGACATGTTTTGTGGCTTTAGTGATAGAGCCAGTATAATTGCCGGGCAAATTGTTATGGCAGGGAGTGTTATGCGCATTATCCACACCGCGGACTGGCACCTGGGGCAGTTCTTTTATAACAAGAGCCGTGCCGCTGAACACCAGGCCTTTCTTGACTGGCTGTTAATCCAGATTGAGCAGCACCAGGTTGATGCCCTGATTGTGGCGGGCGACTTATTCGATACCGGTACGCCGCCCAGTTATGCGCGTGAAATGTTTAACCGCTTCGTGGTGGCATTACAGCCCAGCGGCTGTCAGCTGGTGGTGCTGGCAGGTAATCATGACTCGGTGGCGACGTTAAACGAGTCGCGTGAACTGCTGGCCTGTCTGAATACGCGAGTGGTTGCCACGCCGCAAGAAAATGACGATGTGCTGATGTTGACCACCCGTCAGGGCGAACCCGGCGCGCTACTGTGCGCGATTCCTTACCTGCGTCCGCGCGACATCATGCGCAGCCAGGCCGGTCAGTCGGGGCGGGACAAACAGATCAGTCTACTGGAAGCGATTGCCGCGCATTATCAGCGCAGTTTCGCGGCGGCGCAGGCGCTGAATATGGACCTGCCGATCGTGGCGACCGGCCACCTTACGGCCCTTGGCGTCAGCAAAAGTGATTCGGTACGTGATATCTACATCGGTACGCTGGACGCCTTCCCTGCCTCGGCATTTCCACCAGCGGATTACATCGCCCTTGGGCATATTCATCGTGCTCAGCGCGTGGCTAACAGCGACCATATTCGCTACAGCGGTTCCCCTATTCCACTGAGCTTTGACGAACTGGGCAGCGAAAAGAGTGTGTATCTGCTGACGTTCGGCTCCGCAGGCCTGAAGATCGATGCCCTGCCCATTCCGCTGTTCCAGCCGATGAAGATGCTCAAAGGTTCACTGGCGCAAATCAGCCAGCAGCTAGCCGACTTTTCCCATCCGAGCGGCGAAAAACCGGTCTGGCTGGATATTGAAGTCACGACTCAGGAGTACTTAAGTGACCTGCAACGCCAGGTGGAAGCCCTGACCGCAGAGTTACCGGTGGAAGTGCTGCTGTTACGGCGCAGTCGTGAACAGCGTCAGCACAGCCTGACGCAAACGGACAATGAAACCCTGAGCGAACTGAATGTTGAAGAGGTTTTTGCCCGACGCCTGGCACTAAACGATGCGCTTGACGATGAGCAGATTGCCCAGGTGACAACGCTGTTCAGGCAGACGCTGGCCGAGCTGGAGGAGAACCCATGAAGATCCTCACGCTGCGATTCAAAAACCTCAATGCGCTGAAAGGGGAATGGTTTATCGACTTTCGCACCGAGCCTTTCGCCAGCAATGGTCTGTTTGCCATTACCGGGGCGACGGGCGCGGGTAAAACCACCCTGCTGGATGCGATCTGTCTGGCGCTGTATCACCAGACGCCGCGCCTGGGCGTGCTCTCTCAGGGGCACAATCCGCTGATGACGCGTGACTGCGCAGAATGCCTGGCTGAAGTCGAATTTGAAATTAAAGGTGAAGCCTGGCGGGCATTCTGGAGCCAGAACCGCGCCCGGGGTACGGCAGACGGCAAACTGCAGGCACCGCGCGTCGAGCTGGCACGCTGTGCGGATAACCAGATTGTTGCAGATAAAGTGGGCGACAAACTCAAGCTCACCGAAACGCTCAGTGGTCTGGATTTTGCGCGCTTTACCCGCTCAATGATGCTGTCACAGGGCCAGTTCGCCGCGTTTCTCAATGCCAAAGCCAACGAGCGCGCGGAGTTGCTGGAAGAGCTGACCGGCACGGAGATTTACGGTCTGGTTTCTATGGCCGCGTTCGAGCGCCATAAAGAAGCGAAAAATGCGCTGGAGTTGCTGCGCAGCCGGGCGGGCGGCATGGCACTGCTTGATGAGGCGACCCGAACCGGGCTGCAACAGCAGCAAGCTGCACTGACGGAAGCCGAGCAGCAACTCAGCCGCCAGCTTGACACCGCTCAGCGCCAGCAGCACTGGCTGCAGCTGGCACAGCAGCTTAGCGCGGACAGTGAGCAGGTGAATGCCGCCCGTCAGGCAGCAGAAACGGCAAGTCAGGCGGCAGAAGCCGATCGCCAGCGCCTGGCCCGAAGTGAACCGGCAGAAAAACTGCGCGGTGCGCTGCAGCAGCGCGACAGCCTGCAGGCTGAACGTCATGAGGTGCAACAGCGTCAGCAGCAGGTCAATCAGCAAATGCAGGCCACGGCCCATGAGCAGCAGCAGTTGCAGCAGCGCTATCAGGAAATGGAAACGGCCCGCGAGCAGGCGCGTCAGCAACAGCGGCAGCAGGAAACCCTGTTGACCGAACAGGTTATCCCCCTCGATCAGGCGCTTTCCGCCTTCGCACAGCAAATCCAGCAGTTGCAGCATGAAACGGGTCAGCAGCAGGCAGGCTGCGCGCAGCGCGAACAGGCGATGCAAGCCGAGCGACGCCAGGTGAGCGATCTGCAACAGGCGATGACCCAGCAGCAGACTCTCCGGCAGCAGCTTGCAGAGCTGGCGTTGTGGGGCGAAAACCTGCCACTGTGGCAGGACCGCTTTGCTCAGCTGGCACGGTATGAAACCGAACAGGCGGCGTCAGCGCAACAGGTGCAGCAACAGCAACAGCAAATTCATCGGTGCCAACAGCAGATCGAACAGCTCGGGCAGCAACTGGCTCCCCTGAATCAGGCCGGGCAGCAGGCTCAGCACGCATTATCTGAAGCTGAGCAAGCGCTAACTTCGCTACAGAAAGCCCATCCTCCCGAAGCAATACGTCAGGCGTTAAAGCAGTTAAATCAGCAGCGTGACGCACGTCAGACGCTGACATTACTGGCTACCCAGTGGCAGCCGCTGCATCAACAGCGTGGTCAGTATGAAAAACGACGCCAGGATCTTGAAAAAGCCAGCCTGCAGGCTGAGGCAGAATTACTGACGCTGCGGGAAACATGGAAACGGGAGAAACAGCAGCTCACCGACGTGGAGAAAATTTGCCAGCTCGAAAGCCACATTGCCGACCTGGAGGAGCATCGGGCGCGGCTGGAGGCCGGACAACCCTGCCCCCTGTGCGGCTCCTGCGAACATCCTGCGGTTGAAACCTACAGTGCTCTGGAAGTCAGTGCCAACCAACAGCGAAAAGCTGACCTGCAAAAGCAGGTAGAGGCACTGAGTGAAACCGGTACGGCAAAAAAAGAGCAGATAAAACACCTGAAGGTGCAGCAGCAGTCTCTGCAGGACGAAATCGCCAGTCTGACGCAGCAACTTGATGGGTTAGCCCAGCGCTGGCAGGCCTTGAGCAGTGAGCTTGCGCTTACCTTCACGCTGAACGATGCCGAAGAACTCGCCAACTGGCAGCAGGCCCAGCGCCATCAGGAACAGGCATTAACCGCACAGGTCGAGACGCTGGAAAGCGCAGAGCGGGCTTATCAGGAGGCAAAAGAGCGGCATCTGCAGCAGCAGCAAGCGTTACAGAAGCATCAGCAAACGATCCAGTTGACCCAACAGCAGCTGGAGAATGAGCAACAGGCATTGCTACGCTTACAGCAGCACCAACAGCAGACCCAGGCGAGCGCTCAGCAGCTTCAGGAAACGCTGAATCAGCAGTTCAAAGACTATCACCTGGCGTTGCCTGACAGTGCCCAGCGCGAAAGCTGGCTGGCGGAGCAGCAACAGCGCTGGCGGCGCTGGCAGGAAAGTGAGCGGTTGCTTGCTAACTTACAGCCTCAGTTGGCACGTGCGGAAAGCCAGGCAGAAGCCCTGCAACAGCAGTTGCAGCTTGAACAGCAACGTCTGACTCAGCTACAACAGCAGCTCGCCACACTGAATCAGCAGCACCAGGAAAAATGCCAGCAGCGCACGGCGCTGTTTGGCGATCGCGAGGTTACCCAGGCCCGTCAGCAAATGCAGGAAAGTGTCGATGGTCACGAGATGCTGTTGACGCAGCAACGTGAGCGGCTGCAGCAGTCTCAGGCAGAGGTCAGCCGTCTTACCGGCCAACTGACGCTACTGGAAAGCCAGCTGCATACATTGAGCACACGGTTAACCGAGGCTGAGCAGCGCTTCAGTGCCGCACTGGCGGCGGCCGATTTCCCGGACGAGGCGAGCCTGCGGGCCGCACTGCTGGACGAGCAGGAAGCGCACCAACTGCGCCAGCGACTGCAGCAGATTGATCAGCATCTGCTCCATCAACAGTCACGTCTGGCAGAGTTGCAACAGCGGCTGGCTGCCCACCAGCAGGCGAAACCCGATAATATGCCCGACTCCGCCGATGTGCTGGCTGCACAGCTGGAAAACTTACGGCTGTCACTCAGGGATAACGCCAGTCAGCAGGGGCAGTTGCAGCAGCAGTTACAAAGTGATGCCAGCCTGCGGACGCAACAGCAAACCTTACTGGCGCAGATTGCTCAGGATGAAACCGAGCTGGCGCAGTGGGCCTTGCTTAACGAGTTGATTGGCTCGGCAACCGGCGATAAATTCCGACGCTTTGCGCAGGGATTAACGCTTGATCACCTGGTAGCCCTGGCTAACCGCCAGCTGGATCGCCTGCATGGACGCTATCTTTTACAGCGCCGTGCTATCGATGCGCTGGAGCTGGACGTGGTGGATACCTGGCAGGCGGACAGCGCGCGGGATACGCGTACGCTGTCGGGTGGAGAAAGCTTTCTGGTGAGCCTGGCGCTGGCACTCGCGCTGTCCGATCTGGTTAGCCATAAAACGCGTATCGAATCGTTATTTCTTGATGAAGGCTTCGGTACGCTGGATGCGGAAACGCTGGATACCGCGCTGGATGCACTGGATGCACTCAACGCCAGTGGAAAAACCATTGGCGTCATCAGCCATGTTGAGGCGATGAAAGAGCGTATTCCCGTGCAAATTAAAGTACGTAAAATGAATGGGCTGGGTTACAGCAAGCTGGAATTGCCCGGTCTGTAAGAGGTAATGCATGTTGAGATGTACAGGATTTATTGCGGCGACGATGCTGCTGTTAGCAGGATGCAGTCATCATCCTGAGGCGAAAGAAGCGCGCTGCACGGCCGATCTGTCTCAGGCACAGTGCCAGGACGTGAACCGTTATATTCATCAGATCAATGCGTTGGTCATGCGCAATTTTCACGATGCGCCAAAATATGCGGGCCAGCGCTGCCTGGTGACGGCACAGCGTCGCCCGGACGGACGCTATAACGTGATGCGCACGGAAGGAAACGAGTCGCTGTGTCTGAAAGCCTGGCAGAGCGTCAGTAGCGCACGCGATATGCCTTTACCCCCGCAGGGCGCACCGCAGCAAATCGTGTTTGCTTTCGCCCCGGTTCGCTAAGCCAGCAGAGAGTGACCCTGGGCATCCCACAGTCAGTTGCACAAAGTCACCGCTTGCCTGATGCATTTACTCCGGCCACAGCCAGGCAGCCCCGCGCACACCACTTGAATCCCCGTGCATCGCTTTCAGTACCGGGGTTTCACACTCACCGCCGAAAACCCATTTTTTCATCAGCGTTGGCACCGTCTGGTAAAGACGGTCCACGTTGCTCATGCCACCTCCCAGCACGATCACGTCCGGATCAATCAGGTTAACAACCTGAGCCAGGGATTTTGCCAGCCGTATTTCATAGCGGCTCATCGCCAGTGCTGCCACAGGGTCCTGCTGTTCCAGCAGGGTAATAATCTCTGCGCCTTTGCGCGCTACACCGCTTAAACGCTGATAGTCGATGGCAAAACCGGTACCGGAAACAAAGGTTTCAATGCAACCCTGCTGTCCGCAATAGCAAGGCACTTCAGCGCGGTAACGCAGTTCATCTTCATCCATCCACGGCAGAGGATTATGGCCCCACTCGCCTGCATTGCCGTTGCCGCCAATGCGCGACGCGCCGTTTATCGCCACGCCCGCGCCCGATCCTGTCCCGATGATGACGCCAAACACCAGCGCCTGCCCTGCGCCGGCACCATCGACCGCTTCGGACACGGCCAGGCAATTCGCGTCATTGGCGATGCGGATGTCACGATTCAGCGCCTGCGCCAAATCTTTGTCCAGCGGCTGCCCGTTAAGCCAGGTGGAGTTGGCATTTTTCACCCGCTGCGTGTAAGGCGAGATCGTCCCCGGAATACCCAAGCCTACCGTCCCGGTTTGCCCGGTCTTTTCTTCGGCCAGACGCACCAAATCAACGATAGCCTGTACGGTCGCCGGGTAGTCGTTGCGAGGCGTGGAAATTCGATGACGAAACAGCGCGTTCCCCTCGCTGGACAGCGCAATGACTTCCGTTTTGGTGCCGCCCAAATCAATGCCTATACGCACAGTTTATTCCTCATTATTCGTTAAGGTGTTTTCTACACTAAAAGGCGATTGCCTGAAAGGCAATGAAACCGCTCCGATGTTTCGCTATCATGCGCACACTTAGTGAGATTTGTGCGCCCGATCGCGCCACGGTAAGGAATCCCGATGTTGTGGTTTAAAAATATGATGGTTTATCGTCTGAATCGTGACATTCCTTTGTCCGCAGACGAAATGGAAAAACAGCTGGATGCGTTCACATTCTCTCCCTGCGGTAGTCAGGACATGAGCAAGACCGGTTGGGTGTCCCCGATGGGCAATCGCAGCGATGCACTGACCCATGTGAACAACGGTCAAATTGTCATTTGCGCGCGCAAAGAAGAAAAAATCCTGCCTTCCCCGGTAGTGAAGCAGGCGCTGGAAGCCAAAATCGACAAGCTCGAAGCAGAACAGAGCCGCAAGCTGAAAAAGACGGAAAAAGATTCGCTAAAAGATGAAGTGCTGCACAGCCTGTTACCGCGTGCATTCAGTCGTTTTAGTCAGACGTATCTGTGGATCGACACCGTCAACAACCTGATCATGGTGGACTGCGCCAGTGCGAAAAAAGCGGAAGATACGCTGGCCCTGCTGCGTAAAAGCCTGGGATCGTTACCGGTTGTGCCCTTGACGCTGGAAAGCCCGATTGAACTTACCCTGACCGAATGGGTGCGTTCTGGTGATGTGCCTGCCGGTTTTGCCCTGATGGATGAAGCCGAGCTTAAGGCCATTCTGGAAGATGGTGGTGTGATTCGCTGCAAGAAACAGGATCTGGTGTGCGATGAAATTGCCAACCACATTGAAGCCGGCAAGCTGGTGACCAAACTGGCGCTCGACTGGCAGGAGCGTATTCAGTTCGTGTTATCCGACGACGGTTCGGTGAAACGCCTGAAGTTCAGCGATACCTTGCGTGACCAGAACGATGATATTGACCGGGAAGATTTTGCGCAGCGTTTTGATGCAGACTTTATCCTGATGACCAGCGAACTGGCCGCCCTGACCAGCAATCTGGTTGAAGCCTTAGGTGGCGAAGCCCAGCGTTAAAACAATCGGCCGCAGGAAACATGCGGCCGTTTTATTAGTCTTTCAGATAGCGGCAAAGATAAGCGCTTGGCTCGCCTATCTGCAGATGAAACTCGCTGTGACCCGGTACGTTAAACACCGACCCCGCCTCAAACCATGCCCACTGTGTTTCACCCGGCAGCAACACTTTCATCGAGCCGCTGACCACGGTCATCTCTTCCGGCTGGGCCGTTCCAAACGTGTATTCGCCTTCAGCCATGACACCAATGCTGGCACGACCGGTGCTCGCACTGTCAAAACCGATGGATTTAACTTTTCCGTCAAAATACTCACTAACATTGAGCATAATACTTCCTCACAGCACATTAAGGTGTCTGGCAGTGTAGAAGGGAACTTGCTGATCTGTCACGTGAAATAGTGAGTGATTGTGATCCTCACGCGGCGAAGGCTGGCAGAAGAAAAAAAGCAGGACCGATGGCATCCTTGCCAGAGCGACGGCTTACTCTTTTTCGACGTCTTCATAACGCGCTTTTGCGTCATGCGCTTCCTGCTCAGAGTCGTGCTCACTGATTAACGAGTCAGGCTTAGGATGATCGGCCCGCAGTTGCCAGGACATGACTTTTTTGCCTTCGGGGCCTTTTTCGACAGTCACAACGCGCGCTTCTCGGGGGTAAGGAGGTCTTGTCGGCATAATGTGTCCCTCTTGGCTGAATGACATTCCACACGACAGGCGACCGCCTGTCATGGGTTAAGTATAGTCAAAACGGCGGAAATGGCGGCCAAAGGGGGATAAATCTGAGGGTTAGCTGGCACGCGCCAGGGATAACGACTGCAGTATCTGCTCAACAACGCGTTCTGGCGCTTGCATGGCATTCACCTCATGATGGGCGGCAGCCTGATACAGATGGGCACGGGCGCGCAGCACTTCACTCATTTCTTCAGCGATGGGACGCCCGGTTAAGGTCGGTCGCTGAGCGGCTTCCGGCTGGCTTTCCAGACGCCGGGCCAGAATATCAGGCGGTGCACTTAACCAGATCACCTGACCGTGCTCACGCATATACCGCCGGTTACCTTCTGCCAGTACCATTCCGCCGCCCGTGGCGATAATGGTTGAGGGCGCAGTCACGGCTTTAAGCGAGTCGGTTTCACGTGCACGAAAACTTTCCCATCCTTCCGCCGCCACAATTTCCGCCACGGTACGTTGGGTCGTGAATTGCAGGTGATGATCGGTATCACGAAACGCGTAACCCAAGGCCTGAGACAGGGCTTCACCAATGGTGGTTTTTCCGCATCCGCGCGCACCGATCAAAAAAATGGACAAAGACATCAGGGCAGTTCCTCCGCCGCGCAGCCCATCACAGCTGCTGGTTAGGCTCAATAATAGGACGCATCATAGCGGGAATTTATTTCGCGCTCTACTCATTGAGCGTATTTTACGCATGATTGCGCCCTGCTCTCCGACAACACAATGAAATACAGGCAGTTACCCATGCACATTTTGTGCATCAGGCAAAAAAGTTTACGTCAGCAACATTTGCTTACCGCCACGAATTTACATTGCGGCTCATCGCCCCCATATACTGTTAACAGTCGCAACCGGAGAGTCATCATGCAACGCGAAGAACAACAACTGATTGAAAATCTGTTTAGCCGTTTGAAACAAGCTGAAAGCCAGACTGCGGCACGCGATGCTGCAGCCGAACAACTGATCAAACAACACCTGCAGGAGCAACCAGGTGCGCCCTACTATATGGCTCAGGCCATTTTGATTCAGGAAGCGGCACTTAAAAAACTGAATGAGCGGGTTCAGGAGCTGGAAAGTCGTCTTGCTCAGCAACAGGCGCAACAGCAGCAGCAGCCCAAGAGCAGCGGTGGATTTTTATCCAGCCTGTTTGGCGGAGGCAGCCAGCAGCCCCAACCGGCTCAGCAGCAGCCTCAGTGGAACAGCGCGCCGCAGCAGCCACCTCAACCGCAGCAGCCTTATGCCAGCGCACCTGCGCCACGCGGCAGCGGTTTCCTGGGTGGTGCCCTGCAAACCGCAGTGGGCGTGGCAGGTGGCGTGGTCATGGCCGACATGCTGACCAGCATGTTCCATCAGTCGCAGCCGCAGGAAATCGTCAACATCATTAATGAGCAGCCGCCGCTGCCCCAGGTAGACGACAGCCTCAATACCTTTAACGGCGGCAACGATCAGTCGTTTCTCGATCAGGGCACCGGCGCCGATAATCAGTCATTCCTTGATCAAAGTAACGGCTGGAGTGATACCTATGCCGATAACGGCGACCTGAATGATTTTGGCGGCAATGATTACGACGATGACGACAGTTTCGTCTGATTCAGCGTTGCCGTTGTCTGAGCCAGCTGTCGAGTTCATTGGCAAACTGCTGGCGGTCCCGCGGGCTCATGGCGGCGGGACCGCCTGTCTGTACGCCGCTGGCACGCATGGTGTCCATAAAATCACGCATCGTCAGCCGCTCGCGTATGGTCGCGGAAGAGTAACGCTCACCGCGTGGATTGAGCGCCGCCGCGCCTTTTTCAATCACCTCTGCGGCCAACGGAATATCCGCCGTAATCACTAAATCCCCGACCTGCACACGTTTCACAATTTCATTGTCTGCAACATCAAACCCGGCCGGCACCTGTAGCGTACGCAGCCAGGGCGACGGCGGCACACGTAAAAACTGATTCGCGACAAACGTCACCATGGTTTGCGTTCTGTCCGCCGCCCGATACAGCACGTCTTTAATGACGTTGGGGCAGGCGTCCGCATCGACCCAGATAAACATGGTTGTTCCTTCTGCTGGAAAATAGCGACGATGGTAACCTGGTTTCCAAAAGGGGGTTAAGTAAAATTCCCCGCGCCCTCAGGGTTGAGATTATCTCTGCTTTGCCGCGTAAGCCAGGCTGCCAGCGCTTGCCCTGCCCACCAAAACACGCTGACTTTGCCGGGCCTGACTCGCGGAACCCCATGCTGTAGCCGCTTGATAGCACCCCCGCGTGCGGGGCAGGATCGCGGCGATAGCGTTCGGCTTTCCTGCCCGCCCGCCGCCGGGTGCCGGTGCCTGTCTGTGACCGCTAACTTGTTATTAATCCTGTCTGCAGTAAGCTACATCGTTGATAAAGGCGAAACAGTGACAGTTAAGGAGACGGTGATGCTGGACAAGACAATCGGATTTATTGGCGGTGGCAACATGGCAAAGGCCATCATTGGCGGGCTGATAAACAGCGGACAAATTACACCGTCGGCTATCTGGATTTACGATCGCAAACCAGACACCAATCAGCAAATGGCCGAGCAGTACGGTATTAATGCCGCGGAAAGTGCAGAGGCACTGGCCCAGCATGTGGATATTCTGTTTGGCGCGGTTAAACCGAATGTCATCCTCAAAGTCCTCAAAGAACTGGCTAACAGCCTGAAGAAAGACGCATTGGTCGTTTCTATTGCCGCCGGCGTCACGCTGGATAATCTGGCTTCCGTGCTGGGCCACGATCGTAAAATCATTCGGGCGATGCCGAACACACCTTCTCTGGTGGGCGAAGGCATGACCTCAGTCACGCCCAACGTTCTGGTTGAACAGAACGAAACCGATGAAGTGGTCGCCATATTTGAGAGCTTTGGTCAGGCGGCGGTGGTCGATGAATACCTGATTCACTCGGTGGTGGGCGTCAGTGGTTCCGCCCCGGCTTACGTGTTTATGTTTATCGAAGCCATGGCCGATGCTGCCGTCGCGGGTGGTATGCCACGCGCGCAGGCTTACCGCTTTGCCGCCCAGGCCGTGAAAGGGTCCGCGCAGATGGTACTGGAAACGGGCAAACATCCCGCCGAGTTAAAAGATATGGTCTGTTCGCCCGGTGGCACCACGATTGAAGCGGTAAAAGTGCTTGAAGAAAAAGGCTTTCGTTCCGCCGTGATAGAAGCCATGCAACAGTGCATGGCGAAGTCGGACAAGCTGAGCCGCAGTTAAATCTGGCGCGTCTGGCAAACATGCCGTTTGCCAGACCGTCTCGCTGGCCTGCTATTCTGCAGAACGCTGGGCCTGATACAGCTCAAGTGCCTGTTTTATTGTCATCGGTTGCTGCATCTTTTCAACAAGCGCCGCCGTCAGCGTGTACATTCCGCACGAGAAAACCGCCGCCAGCTTCCCCTCTTTGCCATAAAAGGCCATAAAGACCTTATCTTCCAGCGATCCCACCTGCTGGTAGTCGTCCCAGTCGGTAGCATGACCTAAATATTCATAGCGGGTACCGTAATGCGCGGTCCAGAAAAACGGAACGCGGTCATAGTGATGAACATTCCCCATCATGTTCATCGCCGCGGTCTGGCCCTGCTGCTCTGCTACGCGGAAATGCTCGATGCGAAGCGGCCCCTGCGCGGAGGGGTAGGTCGCGATATCACCCGCCAGCCAGACGTTTTCTGCTACGCGCAGTTGCTCGTCGGTTTGCAGGCTACCGTCCTCCACTAACGGCAGATCGTGAATAAACGACGTGGCCGGTTTAACGCCGGTGGCGAACAGCACCACGTCGGCGGCAATCTGCTGACCGGATTTCAGCCGAACGCTGGTGACGTGGTTTTCACCCTGAAGCGACGCGGCTTCACCTTCCACAAACTTCACGCCATTCGCCTGATGCAATTCATAAAAATAACGACCGACCGCCTCGCCAAACTGTTTTGCAAAGGGTAACGGATTGCGGGCGATAACGGTCACATCGACATCACGGTTGCGCAGTGATGAGGCCAGTTCCATGCCAATAAAGCTGTTGCCGATAATGACAATCTGCTGGCTTTGATCGACCGCCTGTAGCAGTGCTGCCGTGTGCTGCTTGTTACGCAGAACATGCACACCGGCTAAATCAGCACCTGCCAGTTCAGGTTTCACAGGTTCTGCGCCCGTGGCGATTAATAATTTGTCGAACTGCAATGTATTGCCGTCGGCAAACACCAGGCGATGCTGTTGATTATCGACCCGCTCAACCCGCTTCTGAATACGCTCGACGTGATCCAGTACGTCACTGCCAAGCAGCGACGGTACATCGTCAATATCCATTTTTCCAGACGGCACAAATTTCGTTAGCGCCGTACGGTCGTAAGGGGCTTCCGGCTCACGCTCCACCAGCACAAGGCGACCTTTGAAACCATCGTGACGTAATCGCCACAGCGCCGCGCTCCCGGCCGCGCCTCCGCCCAGCACCACAAAGACCGGTTCTGTGGCACCGCTGCCCATGGGAGAAGCCGGTGACATCGCTTTGGGGTTAACCAGAACGTTGTCATTTTCGATTCGCAGGGGATACTGTTTCAGGTCAGCCAACGCCAACGGCTCACACATTTTACCGCTGCTCAGTTCAAATGCCGCTTTATGCCAGGGGCAGATAAGCCTGTCGCCACAGATGGCACCCTGCTCAAGCGGCGCACCTGCGTGAGGGCATTTGGCCTGAAAAGCCTGGACGCTGTCACCCTCGCGGATCAGTAACAGCTCCGTTTCACCGAGCTTCTTTTTGACTGGCTGACGTTGCGGTAAATTCTTGAGAGCAACAACAAATTGATAGTTCACGACATGGCTCCTTTTCCGATCGTCACTGTTGAAAGCGCAGCGCATAATTACAGGCTACGCAATCCCTTATAAACAGTAAGTGTGGCAAAGGATCGCAGAGGCTTAGGTCTTGATGTCGATTTTTTTGGCTAACGGCCTGTTTAATCAGCCATTAAAAGTGTGACCGGCATGTAGGGCGGGGAACAGAATGAAGCGGCCACCGAAATGGCCGACATCGTATTAGCTTTTCTTGAGGCACTGACTCATGAAGGTTTTACGCGCATCGCCAGCCAGCTTTTTATCACCGGCCTGCAGGTTACAGGTTTTCATTTTTATCTGTTGTGGCGACATGTCAGCCACTTTGCTGTCTTTTTTCAGGCAATCGCTCATAAATTGCTTACGCACATCGCCTTTTAGCGCTTGCGAACTGGCATGTTGATTACACATGGCCATTTTTTGCTGCTGCGGCGTTTTATCGGCTGCACTGACATTGCTGCTCATCAGCATTCCCGCTAACACCATCATCATAAAACTGCCTTTCATTGTCTTTACTCCATTGTGATGAAGACACTATTCAGTCTGGCACGCGACAGGCAACGTCGATCACTTTTGCCCAGGAATAAGGCAGGGATCGCACTTTTACAGATAGAAAAAGGGGATTCAGGCAGAGGGGCGCTTAAGTAAGCGACTGACATAATGTTTTAGCAAGGCACCATTTTGCTCATGGTTATCCACACCGGCATGAACCATGGCCGATTCAATGTTATTAACAATGGACTGATGCTGTTCAGGCGGCATCATGCGCAACATGGCGGTGATGACGATCTCCAGCGCTTCAATCTGCGCCACCTGCTCTTTAGACGCTTCTTCTTTTTCTGCCAGAGTAATCAGTAACTCAGCGATGAGATTTTTCATGCCGATGCCCCTTCAGCCAGGTGCAGAAAAAAATATCACCCGTCGGAATAAAAAAAAAGGAATTTTTCATTGGGTTTATCAGGCGGTTAAAATAATCAGCCGGCTGCGATGTTATGTTATTTCATTTATTGAATCGCGAAACCGCTTATCTACTCGAAACCCAAGGCATGACTATTTTATTTTGATGACACCGATATGAAAGATGCAATATTTCCGCTTCAAATAACAGGGTGCTTTTTACGCGAAAATATAATCGGAACGGTTTTCAGGGAACAGATAATACGTCCCCGCGAGGCCAGTCCTCCCTCAGCTTTTCATGCTCTCTTGCTCACGCCGTCAATGCACAGAGGATTGCGAAAAACACATTTTGCCGCCACGGCTCTTACCTGGCCTGTAGCGCGTCTCAACGCGCGCGTTTGACGACCGATGATGAGCTTAAAAAAACTTATTATTCAAAGGAATAAAATCCTACACGCTCTCATAACATGTCGTCATTATTCAAAAACCATTCATCACATTTGAAAAATATTGCAGGTTGTTACTGACAAGTCCTGATGACCGACCTATGTTTAAAAAACCGCCAGTTTCGTGCGGTACGTGGGCTGTTCTGACCCGCGTAATGCTCCCGATAAAACTGCCACCGTTCTTTTTGGGAGCCACTAACTCAGTTGACTCTGCCTGCTGCGCATCTCTGCATCGGGCGGGCTGTCTGTTCGCGGAGAGGGAGAATGAGAGTGCAACCTAACAGCGCCAGCCGTGCTATCACCGATTACTTCAACAGCCCGGACTGGAATGTTCCGCCCGAGTCCGATCTGCTGGCCGTGATAATGCGGGAACTGATGGAAGCCGGTCAGCCAACCACCAATAAGGCCGTTATCGCGCGCGTCATCAATAAGCTGGAATTTGAAGGGGATGAGCAGCGACTGCAACGCTATCGGGCCCTGCTGGACCGGCTGATGGAAACGCGGCCACGTGAGTGAGCCGCATTCCGGTTACTTAACCCATCGGAGCTGATTGGCTTCGCTTACGCTGGCCCGACCGCTGCTGCGCTGAAACAGGCAAAGCTCTCGTCCACGCCGGTTTTTCATCTGTTGCTGTGGATAATGCCCTTCGAGCAGTAACGCGCTATAGCCTACGCTGTCGTCATACTCAACCGCCTGCCCCAACACCTTTACCTTGCTTAAGGTGCTGGCATTGATGCACGCCTGGCGCATCACCTGCTGGCTTTGTTGCCATGCGTCAGGACTGGACGCCAGCGCAAGCGGGCTGACCAGAAGTAAAACTGACAGTGAAATCCGCTGGAGAGGTACCATGCATTGCTCCTTCTTTCGGCCTGAACCAGAAAAAAATTCCCGCCTGAGCGGGAATAAACAAGACGAGCATTGCATATTGAAGTGACGAGGAAATCCTTACCCTGTTAGTTTAACGCTACCGATCACGGTTAGCGCGGCCCGACAGGATACAGGCGCTATCTTCGCCTGACGCCATGACAACTCTATGACAATGCGTTGTTTATTTGACACTTACCCACAATAGACGCGGCTAATATTACCGTTTTTGTCTGCCATAAAGTTCAGGCGAGTGAAATTAAAGTCCATTGTTACCGCAGAATTCCACGGGATGGCGCGCACCTTCTGAGTGAAACGCTGATTATCGATGGCTGACAGCGGCTTACCGACGAAATGTTGATACTGGGACGCACCACAGCTGTCCGCTTGCGCGTCGGGCAGCCTGGCAGCCTGGTCGGGTTGCGTGGCCGACTGGCAGGCCGTAAGCAGTAAGAAACTGGTGGCCATCAGCGCTTTTCCATAGTGATTCACGTGTTTTCTCCTCATCGACGTGTAAAACCTGACGTCGAAGAGTAACAAGCCTGACTGCAGGTATGAACCGTTAAAATCAAACTTACCGCACAATATTAAGCATTAAATGCTGGCTAATAACGCTATTTGTAGATGAATCACAGCTGCTGGCCGAAATCACGATAATAAGCCGCTGAGACAGTCGGCAGATTATTCCTGCGGGAATAACAAAACCGCTCTTTTTTATCGGCGTTGCCGCGTCAATTACCCTGACGGCGATCCGTGTCCGGTAATCTGTCATCACGCCCGATTGACTGTGGGCCTTATTCTCAGGCCAGGCGAATAAGCGCCTGACGCCCGGTTGCAACACCGCAAGGCAATAAGTTAACAAACTGATATTATTCACTTAAAATTCGCACAAACCTGAAACGATCATAAACGCATAATATTGTGTCGTCCGTTCTCTCGACAGCGATCCGACGCGTTGCTACTATGCGCTTATCGTTGCTGGCTGGGTCGCCTATGAACACCAATTCCGACAGAGTGACGCTGACACTGTTTTATGTCGGCAGCTTTGTTGTCTATTAC
This sequence comes from Pantoea sp. Fr+CA_20, assembly GCF_024520835.1. NCBI lineage: Bacteria > Pseudomonadati > Pseudomonadota > Gammaproteobacteria > Enterobacterales > Erwiniaceae > Pantoea > Pantoea sp. Fr+CA_20. The sequence continues at coordinate 57,779 of NZ_JALNPN010000007.1, read as the reverse complement.
CTTGTTACCATGCTGATTACCTTGTTCCCTAATTACGGTATCCTGCGTAATGACGGTTTGCTGGTGCCCGTGCTCTGCCTGTTTGAGTTTGCAGTTATCTATCCGCTGTATCGTTTTTACTGCCAGCGTCGCACGGATATTCCCCTGGGGTTTTTACGCTCCGGCCAGACGTTACTGTTTATTGGCGCCCTGTTTATTTTAATGGCGGCACAAACGCAGTATTTACAGCCTGAAGGCTGGCTGGTGGCGCAATCACAACAGGGACGCAGCTCAATGCTTATCCTGTTACTGACCGCCGTGTTGCTGGCCCCCGTATTTGAAGAAGTGATGTTTCGCGGCTTTTTGTTGCAAGGCTTCCTGCTGTGGGCCCCCAACAGCCGCTTTGCCTGCATGCTACTCACTTCCCTGCTGTTTGCGTTGATGCATACTCAGTATGTCCACTGGGAAACGGTGGTGGCGCTGACGCTTTTCTCTTTGCTGCTCTGCTACGCGCGCCTGCGCAGCAATACGCTGGCCCTGCCGGTCTTCCTGCATACGCTGAACAACCTGATTGCCATCCTGCCCGCCTGGTATTTCGCCTGACAGGCTTCACTTTTTTATTACCTGTCCTGCAATAACCTGCGAAAAATCAGCTAGTATCGTTTTTTACCCACAGGGATGGATGGTCTGCAAGCCAATGATTACCATGCTGGATGTGGCCCGTAAGGCCGGAGTCTCTAAAGCCACCGTCTCACGCGTGCTGGCCGGAAATCGTTACGTCAGTAAGAGTACGCAACAGAAGGTCTTTCAGGCCATCGCCGAAACCGGTTATCGCCCAAATCTGCTGGCGCGAAGCCTGGCGACCCAAAAATCCCAGAATATTGGCCTCATTGTTACCCATTCACTCTTTAATGGTCCCTACTTCAGCGAACTGCTGTTTCAGGCGGCCACGCTGACCAATAACTATGGTCGGCAGTTAATTCTGGCTGATGGCAAAACCTGCGCTGATGATGAGCGGGCCGCAATTGAGTTTTTACTCGACCTGCGCTGTGACGCCATCATCATCTATCCCCGCTTTCTGGATACCGAGGCGCTGGACGCCATTATTGAACAGCATGATATTCCCATCATGGTGGTGAACCGCCAGCTTAAGCGCCATCCTGCCCACTGCGTTTGGGCCACGCATCAGCAGAATACGTTTGACGCCACGCGTTATCTGATTGAACGCGGCCACCGCGAGATTGCCTTTATTCGTGGCCTGGCCGGTTCACCGACCGCTGACGCGCGTCTGGCGGGCTATCAGCAGGCGCTGGTCGCGCATGGCATCGCAGATAAAGCACGCATCGTGCAGGGCGCCTGGACGCCCGCCAGTGGGATGGCGGCGGCAAAACAGCTGCTGGATTCGGGAGTGACCTTTAGCGCGCTGATGGCCAGTAACGATGATATGGCGATTGGTGCCGCGCTGGCTCTCAATGCGGCGGGAAAACGGCTGCCAGAAGATGTCTCACTGCTGGGCTTTGATGATATTCGCATGGCTGAATTTTTCCTGCCGCCGCTCACCACAGTGCATGTGCCGGTCGCGGAGATGATTCAGCACACGTTGGCGCAGCTGGTTGCCATGCTGGAAGGTGAAGCGGTCACGGCCCTGCCGCCATTTAGCGGTCACCTGATCGCGCGCGCATCGGTGACGGACGGCCCTTATAAGCAGTAAAACGCGGCCTCCCTGCCGCGCGACCTCAGTAGTCCACTGACGCGTTCAGCGTGGCTCCATTACTGCGAATCAGCTTTTGGTACCAGAAGAAGCTTTTTTTGCGGTAGCGCGCCAGATCCTTGAGATCTTTCTCATCGCGGTTCACATAAATAAAACCGTAACGCTTGCTAATGCCCTGATGGGTACTCACCAGATCAATTGCCGACCAGGGGCAATAACCGAACAGCTCAACGCCATCGGCAATCGCCAGCTGCAACTGAGCGATATGCTCGCGCAAATAGTCGATACGGTAATCATCATGCACTTTATTCTCTGCATCCAGGCTGTCAAAAGCTCCTAAACCATTTTCGGTCACGATGAGCGGTAGGGCATAACGCGCATAAATCTGTCGTGCGGTTATGCGGAAGCCGACAGGATCGATATACCAGCCAAACTGGTTTTGTTTCAGATGCGGATTATCACAACCGACATACACAGACCGGTCAATTCCGGCCATTTGTTGATCGGCATGTGGCCTGCTGTCGGGCGTATTATGCTCTCCTTCAGCGCCTACCGTGGCGGAAGCATAATAGTTAAAAGCGATAAAATCAGGCTTACCGGCGGCGATGATGGCCATATCCTCCGCCTCGATGGTGGGTAGCCAACCTCGCTGCTTCAGAAAAGCCCATACCACGTGGTTGTAGCGCCCGTGAACGGCCAAATCGAGGTAGAGCCAGTTACGGATTGCCGAGAAATTATCAGCCGCCAGCACATCCTCTGGGCGGGAACTCGCGGCATATACGCAAGAGATATTGGGTGCCGGGCCAATTTTCGCCTCCGGCAGCCGTTCATGACAGGCAATCATCGCCTTGGCCTGCGCCAGCATCATGTGATGGTTTTGCTGGTACAGGGTTTTCTGCGGATCGGCGGTACCCGGCGGCAAGGTGCCAATCACGTCCCCTTTCAGGATCATCATGTTCTGTTCATTGATGGTCAGCCAGTAGTTGACCTGGCTGCCATAGCGCTCAAAACAGGTGATGGCAAAACGCTCAAAAGCCGCCACCGTACGGCGAGAAGACCAGCCACCGGCCTGCTGCAGCGCCCAGGGCAGATCGAAGTGATAAAGCGTCACCAGTGGCGTGATGCCCTGTCGGCAGATCTCATCAATCAACTGCTGATAAAAGGCCACGCCCGCCTCATTTACCGGGCCATCGCCGTCGGGATAAAGGCGGCTCCAGGCGATGGAAAAGCGGTAAGTTTTCAGGCCCATCTCCGCCAGCAAGGCGATGTCTTCTTTGAAGCGGTGATAGTGGTCGCTGCAAACGGTAAAATCCGTGATGTCCTGATGGAACGTTGCTTTGTCGATAACAGATGGCCCTTTGCCATCGCTATTCCATCCGCCCTCAACCTGATAAGCCGAGGTCGACGCGCCCCAGAGAAAGCCTTCTGGAAACGCGGTCACTGTCGAATGTTGCATAACACCTCCTTTTTAGCGTGCGGCTAACTCCCGGCGCAGTTGAATAATTTCTTCCGCCAGCTCGCGGCAGAGCATCGCGTTCATCAGATGATCCTGGGCATGTACCATAATCAGGTTGACCGGGATCTTTCCGCTGCCCTCATCGGCACCGATAAGCTGCGTCTGCGTCTGGTGCGCCGCCTTTGCCGCCGCAGTCGCGGCGCTGAGCAGGCTGTCTGCCTGCTCCCAGTTTTGCAGGCGGGCCGCGCGCAAGGCTTCCATTGAGCAGGATCGCGCTTCGCCCGCCTGGATAATCAGTTCGATGACCGTGCTTTCATCAATTTCCATGCATTACTCCTTTACCGGTTGCGCTGCGGCCAGTTCCTGCTGCAGCAATTGACGCTCGTACATTTTGAAAAACGGGTAGTAAATCAATGTGGCAATCGTCACCAGCAGGGCAATCAACACGATGACGCGCCAGTCCCAGCCGGTTGACCAGGCTGCCCCAATCGGTGCTGGCGTCGTCCAGGGTGCCAGCGAGATCACATGATTGATCAGATTGGTTTTCGTGGCGGTCCAGGCAATGACGGCATTGACTAGCGGGGCAAGAACGAAGGGAATAAACAGAATGGGGTTCATCACCACGGGCGAGCCAAAAATAACCGGTTCGTTGATGTTGAACATGCTGGGCACAATGCTGAGCTTACCAATTGAGCGCAGATGGGCAGACTGACTCCGCAAATAGAGCAGCACCAGCCCCATCGTGGAACCGGAGCCACCAATCACGATAAAAAATTGCCAAAAGGGTTCGATAAACACATGGCTGACAGGCTCGCCTGCGTTCAGCGCCTGCTGATTCAACCCAAGGTTGGTCAACCAGAATGCCTGTAAAATGCCACCGACAATCACGGCGCCGTGAATACCGGCGAACCACAGCAGATGACACAGCAGCACCGCGATCAATACGGCGGGCAGAGAATCTGAGGCAGAAATAATCGGGGAAAAGATCGCCATAATGGCCTGCGGCAGCAGCATACCAAACTGTGCCTGTACCCACAGGCTGAGCGGAAACAGGGTAATAAAAATGGTGATAATCGGGATCAGCAGATCAAACGACTGACGGATTTTCGGCGGTACCTGTTCGGGTAATTTGAAGCCGATATTGTGTTTCTGCAGAAAATGCATCAGCTCCGTAGCAAATAACGCCACCAGGATGGCGGTAAAAATCCCCTCACCGCCCAGCGAACCTACCGGCAGCGTTTTGCCCGTTTGCGGCGCAGCCACGACCAGAAACGCCATCAGCGACAGGCTGGCGGCCATAAAGCCGTTCATTTTGTAGCTGTTCGCCAGGTTGTAGGCGATAGCACTGGCAATATAGAGCGCCATAATGCCCATCGTCATGTTGTAAGGCATCATGATTTGTTCTTCATGCGCCTTCACCATGCCGAGCCACCACTGTGCGAACGCCCAGCTACTGTCTGCCGAAAAAGGCGGATGGGCAAACAACAGCATAAATGAACCGACAATCAGGAACGGCATTGAGGCAATAAAACCATCACGGATGGCGATGACGTGGCGCTGGCTGGAGAGGCGACCAGCCAGCGGACTAATACGATTTTCGATGACACCGAATAAAGATTCGCTCAAGCGACTCATCCCGTCACTCCTTGCTCAGGCAAAAGAGAATAACCCTGCATAAAGTGAATGCAGGTTTGCGCTATATTTTTCAGTTCTTTAGCGATCAGCCAGGAATAAGCTTGAGCGCGGCACTTAATATCTTTTCGCCATTCATCATTCCGTAATCCATGCTGTTAATCACCGCGACGGATTTACTGTACTGCTGAGCAATCGGCTCGAAATCGGCCAGCTTGTATTTAATTTGCGGCCCCAACAGGCAGCAGTCATAGTCGGCAATTGCCTCGCTAAACTCTTCAATTCCTACTGCTTTTATCTCTACATCCATTCCCTGCTCTTTCGCAGCTTTTTCCATTTTTTGCACCACCATACTGGTGGACATTCCGGCGGCACAGCACAGTAAAATTTTGGGCATGGTTCATTCCTCCGTGTGATGAATAATTAACGAATACACAGGGGAAAGATTTTCTGCAACCGGTTTCAGATTTGCATGTCAGAAGTGTGAGAAATATCAAAACGCGTTGCTTTAAAGGATTACCGCCAAAATAGTCAACATGTATGAAAATTTACCGATTTTAAAATTCGTTATGGCAGGAATGGAAAGTCGCCCTTGTAGCTGGTCAGAAATGCAGCGCGAACGATGCGTTGCCCATTGCAGCGATGGGTAAGATTTCACTGCTGTACGCGTCCGGAAGGCGTATAATCGCTCAGAGCAATCCGATACCGCCCAGCGTGATGATTGTCCCTTCCGGCAATTAGCTATACTGGTTTTATAAAAAGGAACATTCACCCCTCTCGTGACGTGCGCGACGGGAGAAGGAGTCGGTTATGTTAATTGGTTTTGTATTGTTGGTAAGCGCCTGTGGACATGATGCCTGTGAAGCGTTGCCGGTATCAGAGCGCATTTACCCAACGAAAACCGCCTGCGAAGTGATGGCAAACCGCATCCACAAGGTCCGTCCCAACGTGGTACTGATGTGTGGTGAAGTGCATCGTTCAGATAACTGAACAGGTCAAGGACACAAAAATGCACATACAACATTGCAAGGTTGCAGGTTAGCGTTCAAAATATAAGCTGTTTTACACCAACATAGTTGTGAATCCCATGAAAACTACTCGTCCCCGCCGTCCAACTGGGCGTTGGGTTTATTACATTTTGTATGAAGGCATTATCTGGCCCTGCCCGGTACGCTGGGAATGGGAAGGCGCTTATGGCGGCTGGCTCCCGTTCTACTATTCACCTACCTTTGAATTTCTGGCGGGCGATCCCGGTAAGGCTTATCGGATTGCACGCAGCGACGTGCGGGCTAAGCGCGCAGAAGAGATTTACGCCTGACGTTTAAGACGCGTTCCAGGGTAACCAGGAAGCGGTAACCAGCAAACAGAGTAACGCCCGCAGTAACACCACCATCAGCAGTACGCCAGGCTTATGGCGAGAAAGCCACGACCTCATGCCCATATCATCGCCGCCTGACGGATTAGCACGCGTGCGCCACAGATTTCCAGCAAGACCAGCCGCATTTTCCGTGTGTGTTTGCCGAAACGCGTTTGTCATCTCCGCGTCCTTCTGCACAACGCAAAGATGCGCCCGAAGGCGCATCTGGGTACGGCAAGATTCGCGTCAGCATCACGTAAAAGTGATGCCGGTCCGCAATCAGTTGTTCAGGGTGTAATCCAGCGTAATTTCAGCATTCAACACCTGAGAAACCGGGCAGCCCGCTTTGGCTTTGTTGATAATCTCATCAAAGGTATCGTTATCAATGCCTGGCAGAGAAACGGTGCTGGTTAAGGCGATTTTGGTGATCGCAAAACCTTCACCTTTTTTATCCAGCGACACATCTGCGCTGGTATCAATGCTTTCCGCTTTATGACCGGCATTGCCCAACATTAGCGACAGTGCCATAGAGAAACAGGCCGCATGTGCCGCACCAATCAGCTCTTCCGGGTTAGTGCCTTTTTGCCCTTCAAAACGGGTATTAAAGCCGTAGGGCTGCTGGTTCAGTACACCACTTTCGGTGCTGACTGTGCCTTTGCCTTTGATGTCGCCTTCCCAATGCGCCGAACCTTTCTTATGAATGGTCATGTCATTCCTCCTGTTGGTAAAGAAGGTAAGTATAGACAACACCTTTGATTTCGCCGCAGGCAACTATGCCGGGCGCAGGTTTGCTTCCTGCAAGAGGGCATTTGCCTGCACCAGCGAATGCTGTGTGATATCGGTAATGCGCTTCGCGCCGGTTAAGGTCATCGCGACTTTCATCTCTTTTTCAATCAGCGTCAGTAAATGCTCAACGCCGCGCTGTCCATGTGTTGCCAGCGCATAGATAAAGGCGCGCCCCAGCAGGACGCTGTCTGCGCCCAGCGCAATCATACGCACCACATCCAGTCCGTTACGAATGCCGCTATCAGCAAGGATCGTGATATCGCCTTTGACCGCATCCGCAATCGCAGGTAAGGCACGGGCCGAGGACAGGACGCCGTCCAGCTGGCGACCGCCATGGTTAGAAACCACGATACCGTCAGCACCAAAGCGCACCGCGTCACGGGCATCCTCAGGGTCCAGAATGCCTTTGATCACCATCGGGCCATCCCAGAAATCGCGAATCCACTCCAGATCCTTCCAGGAAATGGAAGGATCAAAATTATTGGCCAGCCAGCCGATATAGTCTTCCAGCCCGGTAGGCTTGCCGAGATAGGTTGAGATATTCCCCAGATCGTGCGGCCTTCCCTGTAACCCCACATCCAGCGCCCACCTGGGATGCGTGATGGCCTGCCAGTAGCGCCGCAGCGCCGCATTTTCCCCGCTCATGCCTGAATGCGCATCGCGATAACGCGCGCCCGGCGTAGGCATATCCACAGTAAACACCAGCGTAGAGCAGCCCGCCGCTTTGGCGCGCTCCAGCGCATTACGCATAAAGCCACGATCGCGCAGAACATAGAGCTGGAACCACATGGGGCGGTTGATCTGCGGCGCAACTTCCTCAATGGGGCACACGGAGACGGTGGACAGCGTAAAGGGAATGCCTTTACCTGCCGCCGCGCGGGCGGCCTGCACTTCGCCTCGTCGTGCATACATGCCACACAGCCCTACCGGTGCCAGCGCCACTGGCATCGACAGCGTTTCATTAAACAGGGTGGTTTCCAGACTGAGTTCAGACATATTACGCAAGATGCGCTGGCGCAGCGCCACGTCCGAGAGATCGGTCACGTTGCGGCGTAGCGTGTGCTCTGCATAAGCCCCGCCATCCAGATAGTGAAACAGGAAAGGCGGCAAAATGCGTTGCGCGGCGGCGCGGTAGTCACTGGCAGCAGAAATAATCATCAGCGTGTCTCCTTGTGATTGTGCAGGTCATGGCCAGGTAAACGTGTAATACGCGCCTGTCTGGCTTCGTCTTCATCTCGCGTTTTCATCGTGGTATGCACAAAACCAAGATGATCCATCGCCGCTAAGCGCGCGGCCTCGGCATCGCCGAGTAAAATGGCGTCAAGCATGGCACGGTGTTGATCTGTCAGCTGGTCAAAAATGATCGGGCGGGTGTACATCAGCCTGCGGCTGTGCAGCATCGACGACTGGAGCAAATCAAAAAAACCGCGCATGGTTTGTAACAGCACCACATTATGTGAGGCTTCCGCGATAGCGAGGTGAAACCGCAGGTCGGCCTGACCGGCCAGATGGGGATCGTCGCTCTCTTTTAACGCCAGCGTGGCGTCAAACGCGTACCTTAGGCGTTCTTTATCGGACTCAGTCGCCCGCAGTGCGGCATGCCATGCGGTGCTGGCTTCAATGGCGTAACGCGCTTCCAGAATGTCGTAGCGGTAATCCGGATCGTTGGCCAGCAGTTGACGAATCGGTTCCACAATGCGCTGTTCAGACCAGGGTTCCTGAGGTTGACGCAGCCAGGTGCCGTCGCCGCGTCGGCTCGTCAATATCCCGCTGCTGATAAGCTGCTGAATGGCTTCGCGCAGCGATGAACGGGAGACGCCAAGCGCGGCGGCGAGCTGGCGCTCGGCAGGCAAACGCATGCCGGGTTCAATCTGATGCTCGCGAATATACTGTTCGAGCCGAACCCGCAGCGGATCGGCGTGCGGCGATAAACTGGTTTTCATGGGATCATCCAGGGGAAAACGTAAGCCTGAAGCGTGGTAATGATGCCCACCAGGCAGGTAAATATCAGGCTGTGCTTGACGGTAAAGCGGAACAGATCGGACTCTTTGCCCACCAGACCAACAGCGGCACAGGCAATGGCTATCGACTGCGGCGAGATCATCTTGCCGGTCACGCCACCGGTGGTATTTGCCGCCACCAGCAGGATATCGGAAACGCCAATCTGCTGCGCGGTCGTCGCCTGTAAGGCGGCAAACAGCGCATTGGATGACGTATCCGAGCCAGTCAGAAACACACCAAGCCATCCCAGGAAAGGCGAGAAAAAGGTAAACGCATGACCGGTATGCGCCAATGCCAGCGCCAGGGTGGCAGACAGGCCGGAGTAGTTAGAGATAAAGGCAAACGCCAGCACCATCCCGATCGAGTAGATGGGAAGCATAAGTTCTTTCAGGGTTTCTGCAAAGGTCACTGCCGCAGCCTTAGGTTTCATCTTCAGAAAAACGATAGAGACGATGGCGGCGACCAGGATTGCCGTGCCGGTTGCCGACAGCAGGTCGAGTTTGAAAATCGCTGGCCAGTTGCTGGGTTGCGCGACCACCGGCGGCATCCGTGTTATCCCTCCGTCCAGCCCCGGCACGGGAAGGCTGAAAACCCAGTTTGCGAAGGCTCCGCCTTTTGCAAACAGCGCTTTAAAGGGCGGAATGCTCCATAACGTGACGGTCGCGGTCAAAAAGAGGAACGGCATCCAGGCACGCACCACCTGCCCGGTAGTGTATTTTTGTCGGGTCAGCGGCTGATTGTCCTGCTGGCTTTCTGATTCGCTGAAGCGAAAGATGCGGACCGGCTGCCAGACGCGCAAAAACAGCGTCAGCGACATTAAAGAAACCAGCGAGGAGATGATATCGGGCAGCTCTGGGCCAAGAAAATTCGAACTGAGGAACTGGGCAATCGCGAACGATCCCCCCGCCACCATCACGGCGGGCCAGGTCTCTTTCACGCCGCGCCAGCCATCCATAATCGCCATGATCCAGAACAGCACGATGATTGTCAGAAACGGAAGCTGTCGACCTGCCATCTGACCGATAGCGAAGCTGTCCAGCCCGGTCACCTGCCCGGCCACAATAATCGGGATTCCCATCGCGCCAAACGCCACTGGCGCGGTATTCACGATCAGACACAAGCCCGCGGCATAGAGCGGATTAAAACCCAGCCCCACCAGTAGCGCGGCCGTGATCGCCACCGGCGCGCCGAACCCTGCCGCACCTTCTAAAAAGGCGCCAAAGGAGAAGCCTACAATCAGCATTTGTAAGCGCTGATCGGGCGTGATCGATAAAATTGAGGCGCGGATAATGTCGAACTGACCGGTCTTAACCGAGATCCTGTAGACAAAAACCGCCGCCACGATGATCCAGGCGATGGGCCACAGACCGTACATAAAGCCGTAAACCGCTGACGCCAACGCTTGCTGTAGCGGCATTTTATACAGCAACAGCGCCACAAGCAGCGCAAGGATGACCGTAATGGTCGCGGCCTGATAGCCTTTCATCTTTAGCTTGATTAACGCAAAGAAGAAAAACAAAACAGGAAGCAATGCAATCAGGCTGGAGAGCCAGATGTTGTTGAGCGGATCGTAATGTTGTTGCCAGACCTGCATGCCATTATCTCCATGGGATGATGAAAGCGATGCGCGATCGGCAAAGGCGGGTGGCGCATCTGTCGCCTCTGATGCACCAATTGGTCCTACCAATCAGGCGATCAGGGCTTGCTCGTTACAGATACTTAACCCACTGTTAACTCTAGGCAACAGTTGCGGCACTATTTTTAACGTTATGTGAGCCGCTGAAAACGTTTTGCCGGGTTGGTAGGACCAATTAGTGCTGCGGAAAGGCTTGTTGGTAGCTTCGGGGGTGAAAACGCAGATTCAGGCCAATCAGGATCACCGTTACACTGCCCTGTAGCAGCCAGATGCTGGAAAAGTGGCCTGTCAGGTTATGCAGTTGTCCGGCAAGAAAAGGCATACTGCCCGCGATGATAAACCCCGCACCCTGCATAAATGCCACCAGACGCGCACCGGCCTGCGGATGCGCCAGGTGATCCAGTGCCAGCACCAGGGACAGAGGGAATGCGCCACCCAGGCCAATGCCCGCCATCCCTGCCCACAGCCAGGGATGGTAGAGCGGTGCCACCAGCAGACCGAGCATACCGCCAAGCTGTAATACCAGCGTCAGCAGGAGCAACGGTCGTCGATCCGCCCCCTTTACCAGCATGGGAAACACCAGGGCACCGGCAACCTGACAGGCAATCATCACGCCCAGCAGGCCGCCGCCCGCCTGGGCGCTCCAGCCCAGTTGATGATAAAAATCGGGCAACCAGGCGACACAAATAGCATAACCGCCGTTCACTAAACCAAAACTCAGCGCCAGCATCCATGCGCGCGTATTGCGCCAGACTGATGGCATGGCTGTCGATGTCTGCGGTGGCGGAGACGCCGCCGGAATCCACCACCAGAGCATAACGGCCAGCAGCGCAGGCGCAGACCAGCTGCTGAGCGCGCCGTGCCAGCCCAGATGCAGGCTGAGCCATGGCGCCAGCGCAGCGCCCAGTCCGCCGCCACCCATTAATGCCGCCGCCCATAGCCCGGTGATCATGGCACTGCGCTGCGCAAAGCGCTGGCGAATCAAACCCGGCATGGCCATTTGTACAATGCCGATGCCGATGCCACCGGGGACCGTGCTCCATACCAGCCACTGGCCTTGCGAGATAAAAAACCGGCTGGCCAGCGCCAGCACCAGCAACGCCAGCCCGCCACAGAGCAGCCCACGCAGTCGGATACGTTGCAGAAGCGGTGCGCTCACTAACGCGATGGCGCCCATCATCATCATCGGAATAGCTGGCAGGAGTGAGGCGGCGAGCGATGATAATCCAATGTTTTCACGCAGCTGATCCAATAGCGGACTGACGGAGGTCATCAGAGGACGCATGTTCAGTCCCGCCAGTATCAGAGCGGCAATAAGTAATAAGCGATCTTTTTTCATGGGCAATCCTGGAATTAAACATTGTCAGCTTGACAGCAGCCATTACTATTTGGAAATGAAATATCAGGATGACAGGCAGTGGAAAAATGAATCGCCAGCCCATGTTTACGCCTCAGCAATTGCTGAGTTTTGTCGCCGTATGTGAAACCGCCAGCTTTACGCGCGCCGCTGAACAGGTTCACCTGTCACAGTCGACCGTGAGCCAACAGGTACGGCGGCTGGAAGAGATGGTCGGCAAGCCTTTGCTGGCCCGCTCGTCCCATCAGGTGCAGATCACTGAAGAAGGGGAAAAATTGCTGGGTTATGCCCGCCGGATTATTGCCCTGAACGGTGAAGCCCACGATGTGCTAAGCGATAAGTGGCGCGATGGCGTCCTGCGGCTGGGCGTACCGGAGGATTTCGCTGCACCCACCGCCGGGCTACTGGCGTTGTTCAGTCGCGAGCATCCCCATCTGCGGCTGGATGTGATGAGCGGGATGCAGGTAGAACTTCGTCGTGCCTGGCAACGGGAAGAGCTGGATATCATGCTGATCAAACAGCCCTACGGGGAACGTCCACTGGCTTCCCGACCGGAGCCGTTACTGTGGCTGGACAGCGCTGCCCATTCCTGCTTCGAACAGTCCCCCATTCCCTTAGTGCTGTTTCCGCAACTGGGGCTGTATCGGGAGGAAATCTGCCAGACACTGGATTTACTGGGCCGCAGTTGGCGAATTGGTTACAGCAGCGCCAGCCTGGTGGCGCTGTCCGCCGCCAGCGCGCAGGGCTTAGGGATAACGCTGTTACCGGCCAGTTGTCGCTTACCTTCGCATCGGGTGCTGGGCAGCCAACAGGGCTTGCCGGTAATCGATACCTTTGAGCTGGCGCTGTTTTGCCGTCAGCCAGAAGATGGCCTTCAGCGCCAGCTGGCCAACGCGCTGGCCGATTTCGCCGGCCTGAGCTGGCAGTGAGTTTTTAAATAGCAGGCAGTGAAAAACTCCTCAGCAGAGAAAGCCGCGGTTTGTCAGATTAAGCCTTCACTTACTTTCGCAGGAATCGCTGATGCAGACCGCCTCTTCCACCAGCCGCCGCCGCTTTCTCCGTCAGGGGGTTCGCCTGACCGCCGCCAGCAGTATGAGTATGATCATCGCCGGGATCGCGGCTTCCGGTGTTGCCGCCAACGCTAACGCAACGCCCGTCCTCTCACCTGGCGCGCTGCCCCAGAGCAACCACTATGTTTTAGGCAATGTATTGCTCGAAGAGGGCTTCGCACGCGAAGGTAGCGAGATTGTTGCAACGAAAACAGCACGCTACGACATCACCCTTCGCGATGGCCACTTTCACCAGTTCAGCCCGGCCGGGCAAGGTGCGCGTTCATTGCCGTTCTGGGATGCGCAGGGTGCCCTGCTGCTGCCGTCCACGCAGGATATGCACATCCATCTCGACAAAACCTTTTACGGGGGCCCCTGGCAGGCACCTCGCCCGCGTAAAGGCAAAACGATTATGGACATGATTGCCCGTGAGCAGGTGCTGATTCCACAGTTGCTGCCCACTTCTCAGGCGCGGGCCGAAGGGCTTATTGCCCTGCTGAATTCCAGGGGCACCACCCGGGCGCGCAGCCACTGTAATATCGACCCGGTCAGTGGTCTCAAGAGCCTGGAACATTTACAGGCTGCTCTGGCACAGCATCCCGATTTCCCCTGTGAGATTGTCGCCTTCCCCCAGCATGGACTGCTGCATTCTCAGGTCGACGGGCTGATGCGTGAAGCCATGCAACGTGGCGTGCACTATGTCGGCGGTCTTGATCCCACGAATGTGGATGGTGCGATGGAGAAATCCCTGGATGCCCTGTTCCAGATTGCGCTCGACTACCAGCGTGGCGTCGATATCCACCTGCATGAAACCTCTGCCGCTGGCGTTCAGGCTATCCGTTACATGATTAAAACCGTGCGGGAGAATCCCGCCTTACGCGGTAAAGTCACTCTCAGTCATGGTTTTGCACTGGCAACCTTACAGGGCGCTGAACGGGATAACCTGATTGCCGACCTGGCGGAGCAGCAGTTCAGCATTGCCTCCACGCTGCCCATCGGCAAGCTGACCATGCCGGTGCCGCAGTTACAGGCGGCAGGGATAAAAGTCATGACCGGCACCGACAGCGTGATCGATCACTGGTCGCCGTTTGGCACAGGCAGCATGCTGGAAAAGGCCAATCTCTATGCCCAGTTGTACGGCGGTTCTGATGAGTTCTCATTGAGTCGCGCCCTGGCGATTGCCACCAATGACGTGCTTCCTCTTTCTGCCAGTGGCGAACGTCAATGGCCCCGCATCGGAGACAGTGCCGATATGATGCTGGTTCAGGCCAGTTGTTCAGCGGAGGCGGTAGCGCGGATTTCGCCCGTTACGGCGACCTTCTCGCGGGGAAAACCCCTGTTTATGCAACAGCAGGTGTAACGCAGATACGCCTCACTTTAACGCTATTGCCTAAAGTGAGGCGCAGACATCTGAGGCACAGCGATGTTAAACCCGGCTTGCCTCACTTTTCTTTGACATCAACTCCATGGCCAGCGCATACAGATGCGCGCCGTCAGGGGCAACGGGATCGTCTTCGGCATAACATTCGATCATGGAGGCAACCTTATCAGCCGATAAACTTTCGCCATAAAGATGCAATGTCAGGACAGCACGACCAACGATTTTAAGTATGTCTTCATGCAATATCTTCGGGATATTATTCAATGAAAAACCCTCTGCCAGTGGTTATATCGATCTATGTTGCTCAATATAAAGGAGTTAATGAATGATTTTTACAGGGGTTTAAGCCCATACTGTTACATTATTAATGCTATTTTCAATGCGAAAAAAACGGGCTTCTCCGATAACCTCAATATTCGCTCTTATAAACAAAAGATTATGAATTTATTAACGTTCTCAGACGTTTATCAGACTTCCCTTTTGGCTTTTTTTTCCGCAGCCATTCATTAAAATAATCCACCTAACGCACGTAATCTTCAGTTTATTCCTAAAAAAAAGCTGGGTGAAATGGATATTATTTATTCAGGCAGTTAACGTTGCCGTTCTGCTCGCTTTCTGACAGACTTGCGCACGCAATGATGCCCCCACTTTTAGCCGCAGAGGCCGCACCCGTGACCGCTTTTTCCTCGCTTAATTCTCTTCCCGATAGCCAGCTCGATAACCTGCGCGAGATGGGCTATACCAGCATGACACCGGTTCAGGCCGAAACGCTGCCCGCTATTTTAGCCGGACGCGACGTGCGCGCTCAGGCAAAAACCGGCAGCGGTAAAACGGCCGCCTTTGGCATTGGCTTGCTGCAACATATCGACAGCGCTCTTTTTCAGACGCAGGCGTTAATTTTGTGCCCCACCCGGGAGCTGGCCGATCAGGTCAGTAACGTCCTGCGGCAGTTAGCCCGCTTCACACGCAACATTAAAATTTTAACCTTATGTGGCGGCCAGCCAATGAGCGCCCAGCGCGATTCGCTGGTGCATGCGCCTCATATCGTCGTCGGAACGCCAGGCCGTATTCTGGACCACATTAAGCGTGAGACGCTGAAGCTGGACAGCCTGCGTACGCTTGTACTGGACGAAGCCGATCGTATGCTGGAAATGGGCTTCCGCGACGATATGGAAACCATCATCGCTGCCACGCCCGCTTCGCGTCAGACGCTGCTGTTCTCGGCAACCTGGCCGGAAGGGATTGCCGCCCTGAGCCAGCGCTTTCAGCGTGAAGCGCTGAGCGTGGTCACAGAAGAAGTGAGTGAACTCCCGGCTATCGAACAGCAGTTTGTTGAGGCCAGCCACGGTGAAAAACTCTCGCTGCTGATCAGTCTGCTGAGCGAACGCCAGCCCTCTTCCTGCGTCGTGTTCTGCAACACAAAACGTGAATGCGACGATATTGCCGCTGCGCTGAATGCGCGCGATATCAGCGCCCTGCCCCTGCATGGCGATCTGGAGCAACGCGATCGCGAACGGGTGCTGATTCGTTTTGCCAACGGTAGTGGTCGCATACTGGTGGCCACCGATGTTGCAGCCCGTGGGCTGGACATTAAGTCACTGTCGCTGGTGGTAAACTATCAACTGGCATGGGACCCGGAAGTGCACTTGCATCGTATCGGCCGCACCGCACGCGCTGGCGAAAAGGGCGCTGCCGTGAGTTTTGTTGCCGCAGATGAAATGGCGCGCGCGCACGCACTTGAAGACTTCCTGCAACAGAAACTGCCCTGGATTGCCGCCAGTTCGCTGAAGAAAAGCAGTCAGCCATTACCCGCCGCCATGATGACATTGTGCATTGATGGTGGGCGTAAAGCGAAAATTCGTCCCGGCGATATTCTCGGCGCGCTGACGGGGGAAGCCGGTTATCGTGCCGATCAAATCGGTAAAATCGATCTCACGCCTACCCACGCTTACGTCGCGATAGAAGCGGCTCAGGCTAAAAACGCGCTGGTGAAGCTTAAGCAGGGTAAAATTAAAGGTAAAACCTGTCGGGCTGTGCTGTTAAAAGACTAAAAAAACGGGCGAGAGTCACTCTCGCCCTTGCTCTGACTTATGGCTCATCAATCCGCGTTACGTGCAGCGTCGTTTTATCGCCTTTCCCATGAACCTTGCCGCTCACCCGAACCTTGTCATCAGCGGTATAGGTTTTACCATCGAACGTTTTCTTCGGCGCAATGATGGTCAAATGGCCGGTTTCGTCACGAAACTGATAATTATCGCCCTTTAATTTTTTAACGATATAGCCTTCCAGCGTCACATAACCGCCCTGACGGAAGTCACGGATCTGATCGATGTGGGTTTGCCCTGTATCTTCCGAACCTTTATAACCCGCATCCTGCTTGTTCTGTGGCGGCGGCGTATCGCCTGCTTTGAAGCCGCCTTGTTCTGCATATGCGCCGGAAGTGGCCATCACCAACAGCGTTGCCAGTAACACTTTCTTCATCTCGTACTCCTTTAAGGGGAAAGGTGTCCATGTTTATTTATCACTGTTAAGCCTGGCACAAGAATAATATACTGCAGTTGGATTTTCCCCTCTCACCTTTTTTCACTTGCTGCCGATAACTTCATCACACCCCTTTTCACCTGCTGCGCTGATGCTGAGGCAACAATGGATAATTTTCAGAAAGAGATCGACGAGAGAGCGAATCTCGCGCTATCGAACAAATTTGAGCTGCTGCTGTTTCGCCTGGGCTCTGACCAGTTAAAAGGTAAATCAGAGCTGTTTGGTATCAACGTATTTAAATTGCGTGAAATTGTACCGATGCCGCCGATTACCAAAGCAGCAGGCATGCGTTCACCGTTGCTCGGCATGGCCAGCATTCGTGGGCAATTTATTCCGGTGATTGATTTACCTGCCGTAGCAGGCTGTGTTCCAGAAACGGGGCTGAACCTGCTGCTGGTGACTGAGTACGCGCGTAACACCCAGGCGTTTGCCGTTGAGTCAGTAGAAAACATCGTGCGCCTTAACTGGAGCCAGGTGCATACGGCGGAAGCCGGGATCGGTGGTCGTAATATCACCAGTATCGCCTGCCTTGATGACGATGAACAAAAAAGCAATCTGGCTATGGTGCTGGATGTTGAGCAAATTCTGTATGACATCATCCCCTCGGTGCGCGGCGTTGAGCCTGAAGCGCCTAAAGAGCGTCAGTTCAAAATGAAGCCGGGTTCAGTGGCGATTGTGGCAGAAGATTCTAAAGTTGCCCGTCAGTTGCTGGAGCAGGGCCTGAAGAGCATGGGCATTCCTGCCATCATGTGTAATACCGGCCTTGAAGCATGGGAAAAAATTAAAGAGATGCACCAGCAGGCTCAGGCGCAGGGTGAATCCATCCATGACAAGATTGCGTTGGTGTTAACCGATCTGGAAATGCCGGAGATGGACGGCTTTACGCTGACACGTAACATCAAGCGCGATACGACACTGCGCCATATTCCGGTGGTGATTCACTCATCACTTTCTGGCAGCGCGAACGAAGATCACGTGCGCAAAGTGGGTGCCGATGGCTATGTCGCTAAGTTTGAACTGAATGAGCTGTCTGACGTGATTTTTAAAGCAATGGAAGCCGCGAGCTAAGACGTAACGGGCAGCTTACCCCTGCCCAGTGAGGCTTGATATCCACCACTTGAGAATATAAATATGCATAGTGAAGCGCTACCCGTTGCTCGTAAGCCCTTGTTTCGCGGGCGTGCACGTCAGTTGAGTTGGATTGCGGCTGTTGTTTTTTGTCTGCTGTTTTGGGGCGGCGTTCTTGCCCTGATGGTTTAGTAAATAGCAGCGGGAAAGGGGTCAGAAGGGAAATAAAAAAGGCTGCCAATGGCAGCCTCTTATTACGGTAAATGCAACAACGCTATAGAGCTCTTTAGCCTTTTCAGAGTGCCTGTGGCTGACTCTGAGCTGCAATCCTGGTCGTTTTGATTTGAACAACGATCGTTTTGCAAAAAATGCATTTCGCTCCATGCGGGTTGGCTCTTGTCACATCGAAATGTGATTTTCTGTACTGCGAGCCACTACAGTGAGGACATTTAAAACTCGTAATTTTCAGTCCTTAGAGACCAACAACGTTCGCAGCAGCTGGGCCTTTGGCACCATTTTCTACTGTAAACTCAACTTGTTGACCTTCATCTAATGAACGGAAATCTGTGCCCTGGATTGCAGAGAAATGTACGAATACATCTTTGCTGCCGTCCTGAGGAGAGATGAAACCGAAGCCTTTCTCTGCGTTGAACCATTTAACGGTACCGCGGATTTTGTTAGACATGTTTAATTCCTTAATAATAGAGCCTTCCGGCGTAATGGCCTGAGAACAGATTTTAATCAGAACGTAAGAGAAGACTCAAAAAGAAGGAATGTCTCGCGACAGGCTTAGAGATGAGAACTGCTTTGGTTACTTACTTTGATAGTGTCTGTTAATCAAACCGACGATTCATTAGGTCATATCCTGCTGATGCATGCAAGGCTTATTTTGAAAAAAATGAAGGCGGGCCAGACGAGCCCCACGTGCGGGAATCTGACCCAATCGTCTGTTACTGTCTGCTGTTACTGTTTGCGGAGATGAACCTGGTGCCCCTGTTCACCGGCGGCGAGATCGTCACGCAAAGTCAGAGACGGTATCGTGTAATCGCCGTCGTTTTGCCGATAATAGGCAACAGGTTCGGTCACAAACAGATTATCCAGCCGCTCGCCCAGCTCTGCACACAGTGCTGCAAAGCGCGCGCTGTCGGTGCGGCCGGTGCGATAAAGCGTAAAAGGCGGCAGGACGTCAAAACCGGGATAAAACAAGATGCCGTGCTGAATAGGGAACAGGATGTCATCAATATGGCCGTTGATGCCGCGTGGGCTGTAGTGGGACTCCCATCCGCCCATCGTGACAACCAGCATCGCACGCTTCCCTGCCAGCGTACCTTCGCCATAGCGGTCGCCCCAATGCGTATCTGAGTGCTCCCCCACGCCATAGGCAAAGCCGCAGGCGTAAACACGATCGATCCAGCCTTTCATGATTGCCGGCATGGAAAACCACCAGAGCGGAAACTGTAAAATTACCGCATCGGCCCACAACAGTTTTTCCTGTTCCTGCACAATATCTTCACTCTGGAAGCCGCCTTCAAAAGCCTGGGTGGATTCAAAAGAGGGATCAAACCGTTCAGCATTCTGGCGATGCTGCGTATCAGCGGGCGATACGCGCGCCTCCCAGTTCATGGCATAGAGATCGGAAACGCGCACCTGATGACCCAACTGCTCCAGGCGGCTGACGGAGAAACGCGCCAGCGCGCCGTTAAGAGAATGAGGTTCAGGATGGGCCACAACGATTAACACATTCATAAAATCACCTGCTTTAATGGGAATCTGAGATGTAGCCTGCCTTTGAATGTGCTATCAGTAAAAGTAAATGAATGGATATTCACTATAGGCAAGACTGATACCATGAAACCCGATCTCAACCTGTTAATGACCCTGAATGTGCTGTTACAGGAAAACAGCGTGAGCCGGACCGCGCAGCGGCTTAATCTTTCTCAGCCTTCTGTCAGTGCACGGCTTGAGCGCCTGCGTGAGTGGTTTAACGATCCCCTGCTGATTCCGGTATCTCAAGGCATGCGCCCCACCGCGCGCGCCGAGGCGTTACGCCTTTCGCTGGCGCAACTGAGCGGCATGATCGCTGAGGTGGTTGCTGCGCCAGGCCCGTTTATCCCCGCCGACGCCGTTCAGGAGTGGCGCGTAGCGGCCACGGATTACGGTGCCCAGACGGCACTGGTTCCCCTGATGGCTGCATTACGTCAGGACGCACCTGGCACCCGGCTTGCCATTCTGGATATGAAACCCGCGTTGATCGCGCAGCAGTTGGAAAAAGGCACGGTCGATCTGGTGCTTCATTTGCGTGACGGCGTGCCAGACGGGCTGCATATCCGCCCGCTATTTCACGAGCGCTACGTGGTGGCAGGACGTCACGGTCATCCCGCCCTGCATCCTGATATCACCGCCGAAGCGCTCTGCGCGTTGGAGCATGTGATAGTTTCGCCAGACGGCGGCGGCTTTCGCGGGGTGACGGATAAGGTGCTGGAAGCCAGAGGGTTGAGCCGGAAAGTGGTGCTCTCTGTGCCCCACTTTTTGCTGATGGGCAGCGTGCTGAGCACCAGCGATTTGGTGGCGTTGATGCCGGAGAGAGTGGCGGCGATGATGCCGGGATTGATGACCGTGTTACCGCCGATGGCGATTCCGGGCTTTGAGCTGGTGATGCTGTGGCATGAGCGATCGCACCGGGATTTGGGGCATAGGTGGTTGAGGGAGCGGGTGGTGGGGAGGTTTTGAAAGCATGTCTTTATAATGAGGAGTTTCGGCGTTCATGCTGAATCCAGATGGTATTCAACATTTAACGTGAACGTGGTTTTTGCCATTTTTGCTATAAGCTGTTTTAAGAGTCTGATAAGAATAGTTATTTATAAATTATCAGGAATGTTCATGTCACCACTAATGAGCATTCCTGGGCGTTTTTAAAGTGAAAGTAGAGGTTAAAATCCTATCTCGCATCATATATCTAACAATCAAACTTTTCTTTTTTCAATTCTTGGCTCGCTATACCACTCTGATTTTTCGTATGCTTCAAGCCAGTCCATCCTCCCTTCAAGCATAGAAGGAAAGTGGTTTTTTAATGCATTTGAAAAATAACTAAGACTTTTTAAATTTCTTATATAAACGAAACTCCCTTTAATAGAAACAATATTATACTCAACAACTCTATCATCATCAGTTATGTATGTCGCAATAAAATTTCTCACATAATAACTCAAAACATGTGAATGTGATTTAATTAGGCAGAAATTAATTTCAACGGTCTCCCTCCACATTATAAATTCAATTTGATAAGAGTCATTCACTAAGAAAATGGTATCATCCCCACTAGACTTAACATCAAAATCATACGTTTTAATAATCGAATCAAAAATATTATAAAATGGTAATAGATAGTCATTCATTTTATTTACCTTTAATCATTTGCATTGTTTTACTATCGAAAATATACCCATTATCAATCAAATAGTTATACTCCCTACCATAACCTGTCATTTCCATCTGTTGAGTATTCTCATTCATTCGATACAAATTATCTTTTACTGGCTTTGTTGCAAGTAAGATCGGATCATTTCTTGATATTGCATTATCTAGCCATGGCTTATTGTATTCGTTCCAGAACTGGGTTGGATTTTTATATAAATCATCAGGTGTATTCAATAAATTAAACCCACCTTTCCTGGAACCAAAATCTGTTGATTTCGGCAATCCTAGCTCGTCGATAATTGCTTTGGTATCATCTTTGAATGTACCTAATACCGTTGTCGTTTTATCAGGATCTGCTGTTAACTTAAGTCCAGAGGTAGTCTGCCGCTCTAGCCGTACAGGAATATTTTTTACGGGTTCGCTAGGGCTTGTTGTAAAGTCTGGCTTAGGTAAACTCATTGCGCCTAAGCCGGCATACGCAATATTGCTTAATCCATCAGCTCCAGTCTTGAGTAATGCAGCTTGTAACCAGCCACACTTTCCGGCGCACTGGTCAATGATATCAGCATACCATTTAGCCGAATTCTCATAAGCGCTTCCCGCCATAATATCCTGCAGGCGTAGTTGAGTATATGCTTTATCATCCAGCTCGATTTTTGAACGTATATCTGCAACACATGATGCATCACCAGCATCCCAGCAGGATTTAAGTTTTTGAACGTTCTCTGCCGACTCCTTGGCCATGTCTTTGCGAACATTATGCTCACAATCCGCATCTCCATTGCATGCTTTAAATTTTTCAACATACTCCAGCGGGTGCCCTTTGCTCAGAAAGTTGTTCTCCACCTCAGTCCGCGCCGCCGAGCCACCGCTTCCTGCTCCAATGCCGCCGCCCACAGCACCGCCCACTCCAGCACCTGCCAGCGTAGTGATATTGGCAATGAGCTGTTTTTCATCGGCGGTAAGGAGAGCAGCCTGTTTACCGAAAAACAGCTTGCTGAGCGCATCGTTGGTGCCCAGAGCAGCGGCTGTGAATCCACCCGCCGCTGCGCCAGCCACGCTACCGCCCTGAGCCCTGGCGATAAGACCGGAGGCCAGCGTATGAAGCAGGATGCGCATGGCATCATTGTCACCAGAAGCCTGCTTGACCATCTGGGCAAGCAGCGGTGCCGCTCCGGCGGCGACTGCACCGCTGGCATTGCCACCTGCCAGCGCTGAGAATACGCCGCTGATTGCCTGAGCGGCAATCTGCATTTTAGAACCTATGCCATATTTTTCTTCAGTTTGCTCGTCGAGTTTGTTGAGCAGTTGACTCTTTTCTTGTGGCGTCAGCTTGTTAAAAGCAGGGTTATCCTTCAGCTTGTCGCGTTGCTCTTCCTTTTCTTTATCTTTTAAATAATCGAACGTCTGCTGAATAGTCTGCTGGCCCAGCGCCGTCATCTCGCGCTGCACAGCAAGATTATCCTGCACCTTCTGTGCATCAAAGTGATCACTCAGGGCACCCGCTGCTGAATCCGTATCCCGGCTCAGCGTTGCCAGATCCTGTTTCTGAGAAGCAGGCTCGCGAATATCAATCGTGCCTGCTGACACCGCACTATGTGTTACCGAATCCGCACCTGCTTTTACCTGCGTAAGGCCTGCCGAAGGCATACCGGTTGTGCCGACACTCACCCCATAACCACTACCACCGCTCTTCGCCTGATTATCAATATCACTCCAGCCCAACGTACCGGTGCTGAGATGATTTTTATCAGGTGTCGCTGAAGAGGCAATTACCGCACCGTCCAGTTGCGTATGCTGACCAACATAAACATCGTAGCCGCCATTACCGGCTTTGATGCCGCTCTGCTGCTGTACAGAAGCAAAGTTGTTGTTAACCTTCCCTCCACTGGCATTGGCACTGCCCTGAACAGGGACACCAGCACAGATTGGCGGAACACAGATGCTGGCATTGAAGCCCGATGCGCTTTCGTGACTATCATAGGTAGAACGATCCTGCTGACTCGCAATGTTCAGATCGCGTCCGGCGTTTAGCTCAACATGATTGCCCTTCAGACTGGCACCATTAAGCGTGACGTCCTGGCCAGCCTTAACCGATAAATCTCCCCTGGCAGTAACGTCACTATTATGGTGGGTAACGCTGCTGCCATTAGAATTCGCGCTGTTCTGGCTTGCCGCTAATTCAATGGAGAAACCATTCTGACTGCCTCCCAGCCCAAAACCGACACCGACGCCATAGTGATTGCCGCCACTGGACGACTGTTGGCTTGTTTGATCCTGAGCTGCACTTAGAGCAATATCTTTGCCTGCCGTTAATGCAACATTATCACCGCTGATTTTAGCGCCCTTACCGGTGATATTTTCTGCTGCCGTTAACGTCGTATCGCCCTGAGACTTCAATACTGAGCCACTCTGAACTGCACTGCTTTGCTCAACAGACTGGTGGCTGGTACCCGCCGTAGCACTGACTGAGACTTTTACCGCAGCCGTGTTTTGTGTCGCGGCGGATAAAGCCGTTAACGCAGCCTGGGCGGCATAAATAGCCTGCAAGCGAGGATCGCTGTTGTTCTTGTGTGCATCAGCAACTTTGTCTGCCGCCTGAGCAATACTCACCGCATAGCCTGACACCTGGGCCGTTACGCCATATTGCGCAGATTTGCTGTTGCTGCTGGCCCGGTTGCTGTCCTCAGAGGGGTTCAGATTAATATTCTTACCATCAACGTTTAATGCATTACCCGCATAAACGTCCGCTCCCTGAAGACTGACATCCTTACCGGCCGAGATTGATACATTCCCCTGCTCGCTAACCACACCACTGCGAAGGTTGCTCTGCTGCGTTCCCGTCTGGGCTTTATTCCACGCCGTACTGCCCCAGCCTATGGTTCCGCTATAGCCATCCCCACCCAGCGATCCGATTAAGGTGCTGCCACCATGCGCAGAAATATCCTGCTTATCTTCACCTGTCGCCAGGTTTACGTTGCCCTGTTTTGCCGTCAGCGCAACTGACTGCTTACCGGTCACCGTTGAACCGGACACAGTGATATCCCCTTTATCGCTGTCAATGCTGACCGTATTGCCGGTTACCGACGAGGTATGCTGCGTGAGATAGCTGGCATTATTGTTCTGCTGTTCACGTGCAATACCCACAGGCGATGCTGGAGAGCCGTTATTCGGAGAGTTGCCTGCCATACGTGCAAAACCAGCAGGCGATGCGCCAGTCGTCAGGCTCAAATTTTTGCTGCTGATGTCGCTGGTAACAGACTGACTGTCCTGAGACGTTACAATATCGACATTATTGCTGGCTTTTAGCCCGACTTTATTACCGGCAGCGACCGAGCTGCCTTGCAGCAGGATGTTGCCATCAGGTCCATTCCCTTTCGCATTCAGTAACACGTTGCCTGAAGCGCTCATTGAACTGCCGCTTTGGTAAATACTGTTACTCTGCTGGTCAGCTTTTGAAGAAGAGCGGTTATAGGACAGGCTTAATCCCGGGCTATCCAGCATTGAGGCACCAAGTTCATTACCTACGGCTTTAGCTTGCTGATAGGTCGAACTGTTTTGATGCATGGCATCACGCAGATTACGTACAGTGTCCAGCGGCGTTCCACTGAGACTCAGACCAAAACCTGAACTTTTACTCTCCTGATGCGTACTTTCAGATATACGGTCTTGCCCCGCCATTAGAGCAATATTCTTCGCAGTGACCGTGATATCACCGTTGCTGCCCCCTGCGACAACATCACTGCCTTTAACCAGCGCGTTGTTACCTGCTGTCACGGTGACAGCACCATCGGCAGCCCCGATCAGGCTACGTGCATCACTCTGAGTAACTTTCGCACCTTTATACTCGCTTTTGGCGGATTGTTTACCGTAACTAATCCCCAATCCTGAGCTGCCAAAACCACTTTTCTTCTCTTCTTTCAGACGATAAGTGGATTGCGTATCCGTAGCCGCCAGAACGTTGACATCATTACCGGCATTCAGCTCAACGCCTTTCTGTCCGGCAACAGAAGAGCCCTGAACGGTAAGATTATTACCCGCAGTGATGGTGACTCTATCGCCACTTAGCTGCGTTGATTTTTCGTTAGTGGCCTTGTCTTCCTCGATGGTGTGCGTGGTCTTTTTACTCAGGAAGCCTTTTTTAGTTTTGGTTTCTTCTTTGTAGTAATAATCGCTTTCGGTCGCGGTATTCAGGTTAACGTCGCGCCCGGCCTGGAGGGCGATATCCTGCTTTGCCGTCACATCGGTTGCTTCGGTATTGATATCGCGACCGGCTGCCAGAGTAGTACTGCCGCCGCTGGCGATCTCGGTGCCCTGCTGACGCACGGTTTCACTGATAACAGTTTTCTTGTCGCCTCTCTCGCTGTAACCGGAACCGGTGGCGTCGGCATTCAGGTTGATATCACGGCCCGCTTTCAGCGCGGCGTTGCCGGTAGCGGCGATGGCGGCGGCCTGACTGTTGATATCCTGACCTGCTGCCAGGCTGAGATTACCGCCGCTGCTGACAGAGGTGCGATCCAGACTGGTGGAATGGGATTCCTGGTTGCCACTTCTGCTGTTCTGGCTGTTGGTAGCACTGTTGAGGTTCAGATCATTGCCCGCTTGTAGCGAAGCATCATTTGCAGCGTTAAGGTTACTGGCGGTGACGTTCAGATCGTGACCAGATTGAACCGACAGATTGTGACCTGCTGAAATCTGGCTGGCGGTATTAGTGACTTTTTGATTACCGCTATTTTGGAACGCAAGTCCTGACGTAACCTGATTATTCGTTATGGCAATGTCATGCCAGGCGTTTATTAACAGATCGCCACCCGCGCTAAGGTTGGCACCTTTGACATTGATGTCGTTGCCGGCTTTAAGGCTCAGGCTATCCAGCGATGTGATAGTCGCGGTAGGGCCAACGAAAGTCTGTTTTGCAGATCCGGTATTTTGTTTGCCTGCTGAACCATTAATTTGCCACAAGGTTGTAACAGTGGTGTTGTTAATGTCGCCATTGATACTTTCGAGCGCAACCTTTTTACCGCTAATGTTTGCACTGACGTTATTGATATTATTTATCGCGGTCAGCTGCAGATTTTCGCCCGCATAAAGCATGCCTGCATTCAGGTTATTCACGCTGTTCTGACTACTAACCGTCAGGTTATTTTTTGCGGTAACAGTACTGCCGCTGTTGGTAATATCACCGCCGGAAAGCGTCACGTTATTCCCTGCAATTACGCTGCCGTCATGCATTTCCACATCTTTGGATGATAAATAGACTTTCGGCACCATCACCGTCTCACCATTTATCGTTGTGGCTTCCCACCAGACCATACTTTTATCAAGTGAGGCCACCTGCTGAGCAGATAAAGAAACCCCAAACTGCAATCCCAGCGCGCGCTGTGCAGAGGCTGCGTTATCCATGAGATAGCGCATCTGATCCAGTTCAGAACCAATGCCATTTAGATAACGGCTGCCGGTCTGGTTTAACACCACATTACTGACATAACGCGTATCAAAGGCCGCATCACCAAGAAAACGGTAATCATAGTTTGGCTTGAGGTTCAGACGATCAAGCAGGTAAGACGACCCCAGGAATGTGGTTTTATCGGTATAAAGCTGACGGCTTTCCTGCGGTGCCTGTCCCGGTTGTCTGCCAAGCAGCGCGTTAAGATCGCCAAACAGGCTGTTATCCAGTTGTCCCAGACCGTTAAGTTTCGGATTGAGAGTGATTAAATAGGGACTTTTACTGTTACCAAAAACAAAATAGCCATTATCGCCAGACGGAATCGGATAGGCATTGGTGTCCACACTGGCTGGCTTATAACTGCGTAGATTTGCTGTGCTGACTGAAGGATCGGAAATGAGTCTACCTGACTGACTTAAATCGGCACGACCAAAGCTATCCGATGCATGAGTAACAAGCGAGGCCTTATCAGGTGCGCTGCTATCCAGTGAACTATTACCATTGACCTGCTGCAAGGCACCCTGAAGCTGATCGCGCCACTGAGGAGAGTTAACTGTTACCTTGTCGGTTCCGGCGATCTGCTGACGCTGTTGCGCACCTGCCTGATTAAGTGATGCCAGCCCTCTAAGGCCCGGTGTTGATATCGTATTACCAGACCAGCCTGCGTTTGAGGTTGTATTGGTGTTGCTGATATTACTGCTAAAATTCGCAATAACATTACCGCCAGCCTGGATAACTGACCTTAAAGGTGCTCCGGTCGTTACTGTTTCATATTCTGGCGTACCTGAATATATATAATTAACATTGCTAGAACTTAAATTCCCTCTATAACTAGAGTCTGATCCTACATATGAAGGCGAATAAAAATCTAACTCTTTAGGGTTTTTTATAGTCAGATCTGCATAAATAGTGTTGGGAGCAAGGCTAAAACTTCGGTATTCACTGGTGGTGGAACTCAACCATGAAGAATTATTTAAAGAACCACCTGATAATTGTGCATTACCCCCACTAATGATATTACTTGCAATATTCTCAAGAGTTATCGCGCTAACTCTTATATCTTTCCTAGCTTGTATAAGACTAGCACTTCCGTTAGCAGTAGCAGTAACAACTTCCTGCTCAACTAGATAGCGCTTATAACGAGCTTTAACTGTTGGTGCCAGATAATAAATTTCATATGTTCCTGGGCCATTTGCAGAATTTGATCCTCCTTGTTCTTTTGAGTAAATACCTAACTCCCCATTAACGAGAGAGAGTTGAGAAAGAGGAATGTTAAAAGATCCCTTCTCAGCACCAGAAGGAAGGCCTGGTCCTTTAATTGTGGAAGAACTGGTTGATAACCCATCCCGCGTATTCAACAAATGCCCGGTATTGATATTAATATCCCCACCCTGCGTCTCAATCGTCCCAGAGGTGTTGATCACTTCCCCGTTGGCATTGCCCGCGCCATCGCGCTGCATCCACAGGCTGTTGCCCGCCAGAATATCGCCGCGCTGGTTACGGATGCTGTTAGCAAATAAATAGAGATTCTGCCCGGCGTAAAGCAGTGCCGTGTTGACCAGGCTGCCTGGCGTGCTGATGGTCAGGTTACCGAGCGTGCCGGTAAAACCGTCCAGGGTGACATCGCTGCGGCTGTTCAGTGTGACGTTGCCGCCGCCCTGCAGCGTGCCAGCACCGTTCATGGCAATACGGTTGCCTGTCAGGCTGCTGTCAGCGCCGCCGGTGGTGATCTGGCCGTTGTTGGTGAGGTCGCCGCCCGCATTGAGCGTCACGCCCTGGCCCTGCATTGTACTCTGGTTTTCCAGCGAGCCGTTGCTGTTAAGCGTCAGCCGGTTGCCCGCCGCCAGCGTGTTATGACTGACGAAGCTGTTCGCCAGATTCAGCACCGCATCGCCCAGCGCCACAACCTGACCGAACTGATCAAAACCGTTACTCACCAGCGTCAAACCGCCGCCGCTGAACAGCCGTCCCGAACCGGCCAGGTTAACCTGTGCGGCATTCACATTCAGTTGTCCGGTGCCAAGTACGGTGCCGCTGTTACTGAGGTTCTGATAGTTAACGGCCAGGTTGCCGCCCTGCGCCATGCCCTGGTTCTGGAAATAGGTGCCGTTCAGGGTGCCCTGTTGATCGGCAAGCAGCGTGCCGTTATTGGTTAAGCCGGACGCGTTCAGCGTGAGCTGTCCGGCCTGCAGCCAGCCATTATTCACCAGTTGCGGTGTGGTAAAGGTCAGCGCGCCGCCAGCCAGTAATCTGCCGTTGTTGGTCGCAGAGTTGGTGGCATTTACGGTGCCGCTGGCCCCCTGAATGAGACCATAGTTATAGAGATCCGGCGTGGTCAGCGTTAGCGCGTTCTGAGAAACAAGGGTGCCATTTGCGGCGTTGGTGAGATGCCCGGCGGCGCTGAGCAGCAGGTTATTGTCACCCTGCAGGCGGCCCGCGTTATCTAACGCACCTGTGTTAATCTGAAGATCGCTCCCCTGAATACGGCCCAGATTATTCAGCGAGGCCGACTGCAGGCTGATTTTTCCGGCACTGAGCAGGTTCTTATCCTGCTGCTGTGTCAGCGCGCCGTTGAGCTGCACGCTAAGGCTGTCCGCGCCGGTAATTTCCCCGTTATTGTTTAGCGTGTCGCCTTTCAGGGTGAGGTTTTTAGCCACCCATTGACCCTGATTCGCCAGCGTCAGCGCCTGTAAGGCTGCTGTGCCGTTGGCAGAGATCTTGCTGCCTGCGGCGGCATCCAGCCTGTCGCTCAGGGTAAGTTGCAGGCCATCGGCACTTTGAATCGCTCCACCGTTGGCCAGTTTTGCCGCATTCAGCAGGATCTGTTGCCCCTGCCACGATCCGTTGTTGGTGACGTTATCGGCCGTAATCGTTAACGCGCCCTGCGTGAGAAGCTGTCCTCCCGCGTTATTCACAAGTTCACGCGTCGGCGCGCTCTGCGCCAGCAACATTCTGAAACGCTGGGGGGCCGGTCCAAGCGTCAGGGATTTCAGACCGATAAGGTTGCCCTGGTTGGTCACGCTGGCGGGAGTAACCGACAGCGTATCACCCTGAATGGCGCCGCTGTTGTTCAGCGAACCGCCGCTAAGCGTCATGGCTTTTTCGGCGAGGACAGAGCCGGTATTCACCAGATGTTGCGCACTGAGTTGCGCACTGCCCTGACTGAGGAGTGATCCCCCGTTATTAAGATCGTTATCAATCGCGGCGGTGAGATCGCCGGAGCTCAGCAGCGATCCCTGGTTTTGCCAGCTGCCGGCAGTGATCTGGGCATTACCGCCCTGCAGGGTGCCGGCCGTGCTTAATGTTGCCGCGCCCAGCCGCAGATCGCCGCCACTTAACACTCTGCCGGTTGAAGACTGGCTGAGATCGCCGGTGCTGAGTGCATCCAGGGAGGTGGTGCCCTGCCACAGGCCGCTGTTGCTGAGCGACCCGGCACGCAGCGTCAGGCCGCTTGCCATGATTTTGCCGCTGTTAAGCAGGCTGCCGGCATTCAGGCTGGCGTTACCGCCCGTAATCAGGTTGCCGCTGTTATCCAGCAGCCCGGTGGTTTGCCCGTCCAGGGTGCCGGTGCCGTTAACGGTGCCGGTGTTTTTTAAGGTACCGAAGCGGTAACTGAGCTGGCTGCCCTGCCAGGTTCCTGCGTTGCGGGCGTCCGTACCCTGTAACGTCAGCGCGCCACCGGTAATCAGTTGGCCGCTCGCAAGGTTATCCAGCTGACGGAACCCTGCCGTCAGCGCATTATCGCCCTGTAACAGCCCCTGGTTTTGTAATGTATCGCCCGTTATCTGTAATTGCTGCCCTGCAACGATACCGGCATTAGTCAGTGACTGCGCCTGTACCTGCGCCAGCTGACGCGCCAGCAGTTTGCCGTTTACGCCATTATTCAGCGTGCCGGTCAGCGCGGTATTCAACGCGTCCGCATTCACCTGGCCGTTGTTCGTAAAATCATCGCCGTTGATGCTGAAGGTGCCAGCCACCTGTAACAACCCATCATTCACCAACTGGACAGGTGTCAGGCTCAGTCCGCTGCCGCTGACAAGCCGACCGTTCGCCAGGTTAGCCATCTGATCACTGGTGATAGCCAGGGCACTGTTGCCCTGTAGCAGACCAGCATTACTGAGCAGCGGTGCCTGAACCGTTAACTGATCGGCAGCAAGCGTGCCCGCATTGGTTACTTTGCCAGCCTGCAGGTTCAGTGCCTGCTGGGCTGTCAGGGTGCCACCGTTGTTAAGCTCCCCGGCCACAGAGGCGGTGATATTTTTTGTGGCCTGCGCACTACCGCTGTTTTGCCAGCGTTGGGCAGTGACAGCAAGATTATCGCCCTGCAGCTGTCCCTGGTTATCCAGAGAGGATGCCGTAATGTCAGCATTACCCGCCGTCTGCAACTGCCCTGCGGCCTGATTGCTCAGGCTGCTGCCCTTCAGCGTCAGCGCCGTGTCGCCCTGAATCAGGCCGCTGTTGATCAAATCCCCCTGGAAGGCCAGCACTTTTGCCACCAGCCAGCCGCTGTTATCGGTTGTATCACCCTGCAGCGTGACGCTTTGCTGACCCAGTATCTTTCCGCTGTTGGTGAGGGTTTTCGCCTTCAGCGAGGCATCGCCTGCGCTGAGCGTATTGCCGCTGTTTTGCCAGTTGCCCGCCGTCAGAGCCAGTTTATCTGCCTGAATTAATCCCGCGTTATTCAGGTCGTTGCCGTTAAGCGTCAGCTGCCCTGAGGTCAGAAGCTCGCCGCCCTCGCGGTTATTCATGGTGTCCACATTCAGGTTCAGGCTGCTGGCGCCCTGAATTCTGCCTGCGTTATTTAACGTAGCGGCCGTGAGTTCAGACTGATTCGCGGCAATCTGCCCGCCGTTAGTAAGCTGGTCGTTTGTCAGTTGCAGTGAGCCTGTCGCCAGCAGTTTGCCATCTGTGAGGTTGGTCAGTTGACCGTTGTCAGAATGAAGCGTGCTGGCGTTGATTTCGCCATCGTTGACAAGACTGTTGCCGCTCAGGTGCAGTGCACCCTCCGTGCTCAGCAGCCCGCTGTTGCTGAAGTCAGGCAGGTTGAGTACCAAATCCCCGGCCGTCGCAATACTGCCCTTTTTTAAGTTAGTCAGATGCTGGCTTAATAACGTCAGATTCTGCGTACCCTGCAACAGACCGCTGTTGGTGATAGCGTCGCTGTTGAGGACCAACTGTGGAGCCGTCAGCGAGCCGCTGTTATTCAGCGTCATCGTCTCCAGCGCGAGTGCATCAGCGCCCTGCACCGTACCGCTGTTAGTTAATTCTTCACTTTTCAGCCGGATTCTGTTGCCCTGCAAGGCACCCTGATTCTTAACCTTGTTGCCGATCGCGGACAGTTGCCCCTTTGCTGACAACGATCCTGTGTTCGCGGCTGTGAATGCATTCAGGGAAAGGTTGTTACCTGCTGTCAGTTGCCCGGCATTATCAAACTGACCGGCCGGGTCCAGGCTTAAGCCGCCGGTGAAGTCTGGCTGCGCGTTGAACGAGATGTTATTTGTGGCATTGAGCGCACTGCCGCTGTCCAGCGACAGGCTGGTCGCGGCAAGGTTGATGCTGTCACCAGCCATTATCTTGCCGCCGCTGACTTGCAGGCGATTGCCGCCCTGCAATGAAACGGCACCATCGCTTCCCAGGCTCCCGTTATTCAGACTGATACCGTTTTGTGCGGTTATCGTCGCCGGGCCAGACGCTTTGTGTTCGCCGCTCAGCTCAACGCTTTGCGCACTGGCGGTTAACGCCCCGCTGCTGAGGCTGTTATGCATCGCCAGTTTCCCGTTCGCGTCCAGGGTGATATCGCCCTGTCTGGCCAGTAAGTTACCCAGATTGACGCCAACGCCTTTTTCGCTCGACACCAGATGAATGCGGTTGGCGTACATGCCGCCAAGCGCACTGGTATCAACCGCCACGCCGGGTGCAGGGCCTTCTCCGCTGATGGGCGTTACCGACCCATCCTGTCCAACGCGGTTTGCTCCCAGCGTCACGGTGAGATCTTTGGCGTGGATACCGGCATTAATTTCCGTTGCGCGCGCCACAATCGACACGGCATCGGCTTTACTGCCGTCCAGTCCCTGGCCCTCAATGGTAATGGTGCCTTTACTGACCTCCAGCGCGGCCAGATTGCCGTTGGCATCAAACTGCGGTTTACCGGTGGTCAGCGTCACGTTCGGCGTATTGATAAAGCCACAGCCGTTACAGGTAATGCCGTAGGGGTTAGCCACCATGACATTGGCGGCTTTACCGGCCACTTCGGTATAGCCCTGCAGCTGTGAACGATTAGCGCCCACCACTTCGTTGATAATGGCGCGCGCTTCCTGACCGGCTTTGAGGTTGGGGTTATTCTGGATCAGGCCGCCGAGCTGGGTCTGCGTGAGCTGGCCCGTGGCGTTATTGAGGATAAGCCCCTGTTGCCCGACGTTATATTGATCGTACTGGTTATGAGAAATGCCCGCCTGATTCGGCGTCGCAATATTGACCACAGGCACGCCATTGCCTGCCGTGTCCATCTTTGTCCCCGGCGTGACCGGTGTGATTTCTGCGGCCATTACTGGCAGCATCGGTTGCACCGCCACCAGATAGCAGATGAGATAGCTGAGCGCGCGACGGGCAAGGGAAACAGGCTGACGATCGTCCATAATCAGTTCCTCTTTTTAGAAAACCAGCCCGACGCGGGCGTAGATGCTGACGTGATCCGGTTGTAAATAACCGGGATAGCTGAGCGGAATGCCGACGGTATACTGGGTGTAAAAATGTTGATTGCGGGTGCCAAGTCCCACGGCACCGCCCCAGAGCGTGCCGGTAAACTGTTGGTTTTGTGGATCGCTTCTCAGCCAGCCGCCGTCCACCGCAGCCAGTGCCGTGACGTCACCCAGCCCCGGCAAGGTGAACAGGCTGTAATCCAGCTCATTACGTAAATAGCCGCCGACATCGCCCGACAGGTATTGCTCTTTAAAACCGCGCACTGAACTGTCACCGCCCAGCGTGAGTCGTTCACTGCCGTAGAGCGTGTCGGGCGACCACTGTCCGTACAGGCTGCTTAGCCACCACAGTTTGTTGGTCAGGGGTTTTTGATAGCTGGCGCTGATGCTCCACTTACGAAACTCTGCTTTCGGCAGGTTACCGTTTTTGCCTTCATCGCTTTCGGCATCAAACCACGGCATGCCGCGGCTAAACGACGGGTTAAGCGTGGCAACGCCACCAGCAATTTTCTGGGTATGGTTCAGGCCAAACTGCAGGCTGGTTAATTTGCGGCTGCTGCTCACTAACGGCGCATCATTAAGGTAGTTGTGGCTGGAATAGTGATTCAGCCCAATCTGCACGCCGGTTTTAATATCGCCATTGCGGAACAGTACCCATGAGCCGTTGAGGCGATGCGCAATGTTGTCGCCGTTGCTGAACCATGTGAAATCGTTATTGATAAAATGGCTGTGGTAGTTGCTCCAGCTGTAGCTGTAATCCAGCAGGCCATAGCCATAAGGCACGCTGACGCCGGCCTGCAGGTTTTGCGCATCGCGCCAGTGGCTGAACGCGCTGCTGCGTCCGCCGCTGACAAACCAGCGGTCCGCCAGCCCCAGCAGGTTATTGCCGGTCAGTGACGCGTTAAGCTGGCCCACGCCGGTGCTGCGCTGCCCACTGTTATCGAAACCCAACGTTGCGCTGAGGGGAAATTCAGGTTTTGCTGTGAGATTAACGATGGAATAACCCGGTTTAGGTGATGGCTGAATTTCAATCTGCACGGGCACCGTTCGTACGCGGTTAATCTGCTCCATGCCCTGCTCAATATCGCGCAGGTTAAGGATTTTGCCTTCCAGCCCCGGAAAGACCATGCGCAACAGGCGTGGATGTTTACCGTCCAGAATGATGGTATCCAGTTTGCCTTCCAGCACGGGAATAATAAGCTGGCCGGAAGTCAGGTCCTGTTCTGTTAAAAAGGCGCGGCTGGTAATATAGCCTCTTTGCATATACCAGTCGGATATGGCATGTACCAGGTTATTAATTTGCGTTAAGTTCAGGCAACGATTGACGTAAGCAGACGTCAGCGACTGTTGCTGGCTGGCGGAAAGGAGCGTGGCGTTGCGAATGACGATCTGGTGAACGGTAAAGCAGCGGCCTGCCGCATCAGAATGGGGTGCCGGTGCAATATGAGGCGACATCGCCTGCCAGAGTGCATCGCGCTGCTGCTGATCCTGTTGCAGGCGTTGCTGCTGCTGAGTCTGAATAAAATCGCGATCGCCCGGCGTCAGTGGCGCAGCCAGTGCACCTGCCGTGATGAGCACCGCGCTCAACGCCAGCCACTTCCCTGTTTTTATTCTCATAGGTACGCCCAATGAAAAGAAATGTAAGTTTTTTGTAAAGCAGTGAAAGCATAATATCACCTAAACTATTAGAAAATTCCGGATAAACTGAAAAGACGACAGGTTTTTAAATATTTAATTTAAAGGACGAATCATATTTACCTTAAGACAAATACCCTCAGAAAAATATTCCCTTAACTAAAATGCCGCCCTCCCTGGTATTCCCCAATAAAAATAAACATGAAATTTACAGGCAACCGCTGCCTGAGATGCATTGATGCAAATACATTTATTTATGTTTTCTGATTGAAATATCGAGTGATTACTGGCTAAAAATGCGTCAGAACGTAAAGGGATGCGTTGAATTTAAAAGGATGGAAAAAAGAAATCTGACTAAAAATTTGAGTGACAGCCAAATAAAATAAAGCCCCTGAGGCACGCATCAGAGGCAAATAAAAACCGAGCTATAAGCTGCTCACGCGCGGTCCATCGTCATCAATCATTAGCCTGTCCCCCGGCTGAATAATATCCAGTACTGCGCCCTGCTGGCAGATAAAAGCGATCCCGGCCTGCTGAGCAATAATCGCAGCATGAGAAAGCGCACTGCCTTCCCGCAAACAAATACCTTTTACCTGTCGCGCATCCAGACTGACGACCGCAGAAGGAAAGATGTTGTCGGCAACAATAATGGCCGGGACGTCTGGAGTCGGCATCCTGATGTCACTGCCTTTCAGATGGCAAAGGCTACGATACAGGATGTCTTCGATATCAATAAAACGCGCTTGCAGGTAGGCATCGTCCAGTTGCTGGTATTGCTCGCTCAGTTCCATAAGCACCTGATACCACGCAGATTCTGCGCAGCACTGGTCGTTGCGAATGACCTCACAGGCAGCGTCAAACAGGTCGTCATCGTCCAGCAACGTATGGTGGCCTGAGAAAATAGCGGCCACCGAAGAACCATATTTTTTCTCTGCCAGTGTAGCCAGCGCATTCAGGTCGTTGAGCGTAACCGCGATTGCCTGTTGCAGTCGCCGATGCTCATCCCCGACATCGCTGCAGTGATACCTGGCAGGCTGCGCCAGCGGCAAGGGATAAAACACCGCCTTACCCTCGACCTTTTCAATGGCGGAGGCCGATGTTTTTAGTAACATCGACTCGGGATGTTCGCCAAAGTTTTCCGCCGCAAGGGATGCAAACGCCGCCAGGGCGCGTTCGGCATCGGGCCCACTCGCCGACAAGGTGACGGCATCATTACAGCGCACCTGCAGCAAGGCGATTTGATTGATACTGTCTGGTTTAACGCACTGGCCCTGCTTCTCTAATACAAGTTCCGCGTTGAGTCCTGCCAGGGCAGCAACCAGCCGTGAGGCAGGACGAACGTGCAGGCCATGATGATTCTTGATGATGACCGTGACCGAACGGGCATCCGGATCGCGATCCGTTGTGGTCAGTGTGGCGGTGTGCACGGCAGGGATTATGCCCAACTGAGCCTGCTTAGCCTCCAGCGCATGCATGGCAACCTCAATAACCTTGTCGATGTCGGCACCTGCGGCAGCACTGACGGTCGCCGCCAGAGTTCCCTCCACCAGCGGTGCCGCACACAGGCGCACTTTGGCAGCGATGGCAGGATCGAGCAGATCAAGTGCCGTTTCAGCACTTAACAGGGCACTTCCCATATCCATCATCACCAGGACATGATCGGTATCCGCCGCCACAGACTCGATGGCCGCCATGACTTTCAGCGGATCCGTGCCGATGGGATGATCAGGATCGTCAATGCCGGCGGCGACGGCCAGCTTGCACTTATCGCCGGTTAACATTTGTCGGGCCAGCATTTCTACGCCTTCCCCCAACATCGCACTGTGGGACACGATCACCAGGTTTACCATTCGCTTCTCCTTACTCCCTGGCGGCGGCGGCCAGCATTTGCACCATGAACATGACCGAGGTTGCCCCAGGGTCCTGATGACCAATACTGCGCTCGCCCAGATAACTGGCGCGCCCTTTACGGGCCTGCATCGTAATGGTGGACTGGGCGGCTGATTCTGCCTGTTCGCAGGCGGCATCCAGTGCTGCACTCAGCGACACATTCTGCTCACTGGACTGACGCAGTGATTCCACCACGGCGAGCCAGACGTCACACATGGTTTTATCACCCGGCTCAGCTTTGCCCCGGTTGATCACCCCTTCTGCGCCCTCACGTATCATCTGATACAGTTCTTCCAGCGTCAGGCTCTGATGCGCCTGGGTAACCTGAGCCGCACGAATAAAGAACGTACCAAACAGCGGCCCGCTGGCTCCTCCTACGTTTGAGAGCAGCGTCATACCGGTATTTTTGAGAATAAAACCGATGTCTTTATCTTCAATAGAAGGCAGTTTCTCAACAACCTTGCTGAAGCCACGATGCATATTTAAGCCGTGATCGGCATCGCCGATTTCGCGATCCAGGCCGGTAAGAAAATCACTTTCGCGGGTAAAAACCTCGCCACAACGGTAAAGCCAACGCACAATTTGGGAGCGGGTAAGTGACATGTCGAACTCCTTAATGGCCCCAGTTCAGGGCAGGTGTATGAACCGGCGCATCCCACAGCGCCAGAGAATCATTATCCACACTCAGCAGCGTGATGGAAAAGCCCACCATATCCAGTGACGTGCAGTAACTGCCCACCAGGCTCCGTGCGAGAGTGATGCCATGTTCTTCACAGCGTTGCGCCAGGCGGTTATAAACACCATATAGTTCTGACAGCGGCGTCGCGCCCAGGTTATTGACCAGCGCAATGACGTTGTCGCCGCGCGTCAAAGCCTGCTTACTTTGCTGCACCTCTTGCCAGGCGCCGGCGTTTAAATCCCAGTGACGTAATGTGCGGCTGTAGGTGCCATTCTCCAGCAAAGTTTCGAACATCTCATCGACGGTGTTATCCAGCGAAGTAAAGGTGCGGCGATCGATACCAGGTTCACCATGAATCCCCACACCAAACTCCATTTCATTATCCTGGAGTTCAAACGAGCGTTTTCCTGCGGCAGGCACGGTGCAGGCACCCAGTGCGATGCCAATGGAATGACCACAATTGTTGAGTTTTCTCCCCAGCGCAGCGCAGGCCTCAAGTGAATCGCCTCGCTCTGCGGCGGCCCCCACCAGTTTTTCAATCAGCACGGTGTTCGCTACGCCACGACGTCCCGCCGTATACAGGCTGTCTTTGA
This sequence comes from Pantoea sp. Fr+CA_20, assembly GCF_024520835.1. NCBI lineage: Bacteria > Pseudomonadati > Pseudomonadota > Gammaproteobacteria > Enterobacterales > Erwiniaceae > Pantoea > Pantoea sp. Fr+CA_20. The sequence goes on along the minus strand of NZ_JALNPN010000007.1, from coordinate 19,467 downwards.
CGGCAACGTCATCATCCACAACGATCGTTGTCACTTTTACGCCACTTTCATGCAGTAACTCGGTTGCCGTTTCAAAGTTGAGGATGTCACCAGTGTAATTTTTGATAATCATCAGCACGCCTTCACCGCCGTCAATTTTCATGGCGCACTCAAACATTTTGTCTGGCGTGGGCGAGGTAAAGATTTCGCCGGGACAGGCACCGGACAGCATGCCATGGCCAATAAAACCACAGTGCATTGGTTCATGACCGCTGCCGCCGCCGGAAAGCAGCGCAACCTTGCCTGCCACAGGCGCATCGGCTCGCGTCATGCATACTGGGTCCTGATGAAGCGTTAGTTCAGGATGGGCCAGCGCCAATCCTGCAAGTTGTTCACTCAATACATCTTCCACTCGGTTAATCAGCTTTTTCATTATTCATGCTCCGTCGGAGGCGGTGTGCTGTCGTCTGTGCCTGAGGCAAAGACAACCCGATTGTTGGGAAATCCTGACGGCGGTAGGCCGCTCGTCGATGCACTGATTCTCAGGGAGTTCAGGATAAAAAAAATGTCAGCCAGAAGGGTTTCATAACGGAACAATATGATGACTTTTATGTTCCATAATGAAACATCATGCGCGGCTATCGGGTAAAAATGAGAGGCAAAGCAGGTAATGATTCCCGTGGTGACAGGCAAATCCCACTGACTAAGCACGATTTTTTGGGCTGGCTATGACATTGGCGTTTTAAGCGCACTTATCGCGGTATCGTTTTGCCATTTTAACATTGCCGGGGACGATCCCGATCGCAACATCACTTTTTACCGTGGTTTATTGTTCCAGTATGAAACATGCAGGGCGGCAAGGTGTTCCATATAAGAACGTTGCCCGCAAAACTTTTTCACCCCACCGTCGATCGTAAAGTGAGTAGCGACGTCGGCAATCATCCGGCTTTCATGTTCAGTTAAGCCAGAGAGAGACGCCAGCGTACACCATGCGAACATGTTCTTACTTGAGGGTGAAAGGAATGCCAAAAATTATCCAGTCTCCAGCCAAATATATTCAGGGGCCCAATGCCGCCCTGTCCTTTGGTCAGTATGCAAAGGATCTGGCCGATCGTTTTTTTGTGATTGCAGATGATTTTGTAATGAAACTGGCGGGCGATAAGGTGTTGAGCGGCCTTGCCGACCATGACGTCAGTTGCCATGCAGAGCGCTTCGGCGGGGAATGTTGCCGAACTGAAATCGACCGCCTGATGGCGTTAGCAGAACAGAACGGCTGTCGTGGCGTGATCGGCTTAGGCGGTGGTAAAACGCTGGATACTGCCAAGGCGATTGCCTGGTATCTCAAACTGCCTGTGGTGGTGATTCCCACTATCGCGTCAACCGATGCGCCCACCAGCGCACTGTCTGTGATTTATACCGAAACCGGTGAGTTTGCAGAGTATCTGATCTACCCCAAAAATCCCGATATGGTGGTGATGGATACTACGATCATTGCTAAAGCGCCGGTACGCTTACTGGTAGCAGGAATGGGCGATGCCCTGTCGACCTGGTTTGAAGCAAAAGCGTGTTATGACTCTGGCGCAACCAGCATGGCAGGCGGCAAATCCACCGCCGCCGCGTTAAGCCTGGCGCGACTGTGCTATGACACGCTACTGGCTGAGGGCGAAAAGGCACGCTTTGCGGCCCAGGCTGGTGTGGTGACAGAGGCACTGGAACGTATTGTTGAAGCCAATACTTATCTCAGCGGTATTGGCTTTGAAAGCAGTGGCCTTGCCGCTGCGCATGCCATCCACAATGCGTTTACCGTGCTGGAGGAGTGCCATCATCTTTACCACGGTGAAAAGGTCGCTTTCGGTACGCTGTCACAGTTAATTCTGCAGAACAGCCCGACAGAAGAGATCGAAACCGTGCTGGCCTTCTGCCAGAAAGTAGGACTGCCTGTTACCCTGGGGCAGATGGGCGTGAAACAGGATATCGAGAGAAAAATTCGGGCGGTTGCCGACGCGGCCTGTGTGGAAGGGGAAACCATCCACAATATGCCGTTCCCGGTTACACCAGACAGCGTTTATGCGGCGATTATCACTGCCGACCTGCTGGGACAGCAGTGGCTGTCGCGTTAATCTGTCACCGGTAAACCGCTGGCCCAATCAGTAAGGGCACCAACTTCCCCTTAGCCGCGTCTGCTAAGGGGATTTTCTATGGTCTTTTAGCGGAAATGGATATGACAGCGTTAATTCCCGATAGCGATAAGGACGTTTCTGCGGTGATCACTCAGTCATGGCAGCGTTGCAGTAAATATATGCAGCGGGATAACTGGCAAACGCCACATCAGGCGCAGGGATTAACCTACGAATCAATTTGTCGGCGCAAAACCGCCTTACTCACCCTTGGTCAGGCAACTCTTGAGGATGCGTGGGAGTACATGGAGAACCGGCCTTGTGCCCTGTTTATCCTGGATGAATCTGCCTGTATTTTGAACCGCTGTGGTGATGCACAGACGCTGATGCAGCTTGAGGCATTAGGTCTGCACGACGGCAGCTACTGTGCTGAAAGCATCATTGGTACCTGCGCCCTGTCGCTGGCGGCTTTAGAAGGCCAGCCAGTAAAAACCCACGGCGAACATCACTTTAAACGGGCGCTCCATGCCTGGTCTTTCTGCTCAACCCCGATATTTGATAATCATGGCCGTTTATTTGGCTCTATCGCGCTGGCCTGTCTGCGTCAGGATCAGGCGTCCTCTGATCTTTCCCTCACGCTGTCTATCGCCCGGGAAGTGGGTAATTCGCTATTAACGGACAATTTATTAGCCGAATCTAACCGCCATCTGAACCAGCTTTATGGCCTGCTGGAGAGCATGGATGATGGTGTTATGGCATGGAATGAGCAAGGGGTTCTGCAATTTCTGAATGCACAGGCAGCCCGGCTGCTGCATCTGGATGCCTTAAGCAGTCAGGGGAGGAACATTGCTGACCTTATTACCCTGCCCGCCCTGTTGCGCCGGGCAATTAAGCAGGCGCAGGGATTAAAGCATGTGGAAGTCACCTTTGAGAGCCAGCATCAGTTTGTTGATGCGGTGATTACCCTGAAGCCTATTGTTGAAGTTCAGGGCAACAGCTTTATTTTACTGCTCCATCCTGTTGAGCAGGTTCGTCAACTGATGACTCGCCAACTGGGAAAGGTCAGCCACACCTTTGAACAGATGCCAGAACAGGATGCGGACACGCGGCGTTTAATACATTTTGGTCGTCAGGCCGCCAAAGGCAGCTTTCCCGTACTGCTGAGTGGAGAAGAAGGCGTGGGCAAAGAGCTGCTGAGTCAGGCTATTCATAATGAAAGTGACCGGGCGAGCGGGCCCTATATTGCCGTTAACTGTCAGTTATATGCCGACAGCACGTTGGGAAAGGATTTTATGGGTAATGCGCCCAGCGAGGAGGAAAATGGTCGGCTGAGTCGTCTTGAGCTGGCACACGGTGGTACGTTGTTTCTGGATAAAATTGAGTATCTGGCTCCTGCCTTGCAATCGATTCTTTTACAGGTGATCAAGCAAGGGGTTTTGACGCGTCTTGAGGCACAACGGTTAATCCCCGTTGATGTAAAGATCATTGCCACCACGTCGGTCGATTTAGCACAACGGGTGGAACAAAATCGTTTTAGCCGCCAGCTCTATTACGCTCTGCATTCATTTGAAATCGTTATTCCTCCTTTACGGGCGCGGCGTAACAGCATTCCCACGTTAGTCACTCACCGCCTGCGCCGACTGGAAAAACAGTTTTCATCCCGGTTTAAACTTGATAACGACGCAATGGCAAGGTTAGTCAATTATGGCTGGCCGGGTAATGATTTTGAATTAAACAGCGTCATTGAGAATATCGCTATCAGTAGCGAGCACGGTCACATTCGGTTGAGTAACCTGCCGGAATCTTTATTCGCTGAACAGCCTTATAGCGAAACGTCCTCTTCGTTATTACCAGATAATTTATCGTTTAGCGCGATTGAAAAAGAAGCCATTATTCATGCCGCCCGCGTTACCCACGGTCGGGTGCAGGAGATGTCGAATCTGTTGAATATTGGACGCACGACCCTGTGGCGAAAGATGAAACGCTATGCCATTGATGCGAGCCAGTTCAGGCAGAAATAGTGGGGGAATTAGCCTGAGCGGGGGCTGTTCATGGCTTTGCCTGCCTGGGCGGCATCCAGTCATGTAACTCTGAGAAGGTTTCGCTCGCCAGGCAGCGGGCAGTTTCAGTCCGCCCCGTGCGGGCGACCGACAAGGGGCCGCCAGTCGCCGCGGCCCCTTGACCCCGGGCTCCCGTCCTGCCCACCCGCCGCTGCGCGGTCCCTTCGCGGCTTCAGGATTTCTCCCGGACCGCCAGGACGCGCCCTCCCTGGCGCGGCCTGACTTTCGCCGACGTCCTGTCGGCTCATCCGGAAATCCTGCATCCGCTCAGCGGGACGGGAAGACCGGCCCACTCCCCCGCTTTGATAACTGTGTTAAAACCAACTCTTGTATCGCTTCAGATGTCAGAAAATATCGCTTCAGATGCCAGAAAAGCATCACAGCTTATTGCTGTTGATTTTTTCATTTTCGTCAGGCTTCCCTGTCTTCAGTTCTGATTGCGCACGTTAATAACAGGCGAAGCAGTATTTCGGAAAAATATAAGCCCTCACAGGCGGGGGGTTTCCGGAGGCATCCGGCGCGCTGAGGAAAGAACGGAGGCCAGGACGGCGCGGCAGGGATGCCGCGACGAGGACGGCTGCGCCACGGAGGGCGCATCCGGACGGTCCGTCAGGCCGCAGTGAGTGACGAAGAGACAGCGACGGCTGCCGGACGCCGGGATTGTTAAGGGGCTGGCGCGAGCCCCTTAACCCGACCGCCTGCACGGACAGGCTGAAACTCCCTGCCGCCTGGCGGGCGGAACATGCTCAGAGCATAACGGTATGCTCACCGCCTCACAGGCAGAACATCCCTGAAGCAGGATCACAGCACCTCCCGCATGTCAGCCGGAACACGTCCGATACAAAACAATATTCACCTGCCCACAGGCAGAGCCAAACCAAATGAGGAATAAGTCCTCACAGGCAGGGGGTTCCGGAGGCATCCGGCGCGCTGAGGAAAGAACGGAGGCCAGGACGGCGCGGCAGGGACGCCGCGACGAGGACGGCTGCGCCACGGAGGGCGCATCCGGACGGTCCGTCAGGCCGCAGTGAGTGACGAAGGGACAGCGACGGCTGCCGGACGCCGGGATTGTTAAGGGGCTGGCGCGAGCCCCTTAACCCGACCGCCTGCACGGGCAGGCTGAAACTCCCCGATGCCTGGCGGACGGAACATGCTCAGTGCAAAACGGTATCCCCACTGCCTCGCGGGCAAAATATGCGCGGAGCAAAACAGTACCCCCACCGCCTCGCGGGCAGAACCATTGCAAAACCGCTATCGACACCGCCTGGCGGTCTCCACCGCCTCCTTCTCCGTCGCCTCCACCTCACGATACCAACGCGGATGGTGCTTCCGCGCCCAGCGACGACTGACCTTACCCTCAATCATCCCGGTAATTGAGCCTTTAACCCAAAACGCCATATAGATATGAATCAAAATGGCATGGATCAGCACGATCGCGGCTACGGCATGGATCAGCAGGCTCCAGCGGATAACCGTGATGGGGAAATACGCCGCAAAGTAAGGTCGCCAGATAATAATGCCCGTCACCACCAGCACCACGATCAAAGACATAATGGCCCAGAACATCATTTTCTGGCCTGCATTATATTTACCTACATCGGCCACTTTGTGCTCATTGCCCTTGAGCACTTCGACAATGCCTTTTATCCACGGCACATCCTGCCTGTCAGGGATGTTGTGACGAACAAAGCGCACAAACATCACCATCAACAACACAAAGATCAGTACGCCAAAAAACGGATGTAAAATCCGTCCCATCTGCGGTGTACCGAAGGTTGCAGTGAGCCACTGTAGTGTTGGAAAAAACAGCCCAAGGCCGGAAAGCGCGACCAGAAAAAAGCTGATCACCACGGTCCAGTGGCAGGCGCGGTCGATAAATCGGGTACGCAGGATCATGTTGCGCTTACTCATGATCGTTCTCCTCTTCATTATCCGTCTCGTTATTCGGCCCTATGCCCACATAGTGATAAATAAGCGCGGCTAAGGTCGCAATAAATCCCGCAGCGGAAAGCGGTTTGAGCACGCCCTTCCATACATTAACTGGCGTAGCGATTTTTGGATCGGCGGGAAGATGGTGGTAAAGCTCTGGCTTGTCCGCATGGTGCAGAACATACATCACGTGCGTACCCCCGACGCCTGGCGGGTTATAGATACCCGCATGGGCATAGCCACGTTTTTTAAGCTGTGCCACACGCGCGTCTGCCACGCTCAACATCTCTTTTTTGCTGCCAAACTGGATGGCACCTGTCGGGCAGGTTTTTACACAGGCCGGTTCCTGACCCACACTCACCCTGTCCACACAGAGCGTGCACTTATAAACGCGATTATCATCGGGATTCAGCCGTGGCACATTGAACGGGCAACCGGCAATGCAGTAACCGCAACCGATACAATGCTCAGACTGAAAATCCACGATGCCGTTAGCGTACTGAATAATCGCGCCAGCAGAAGGACAGGCTTTGAGACAGCCCGGTTCCGCGCAATGCATACAGCCATCTTTGCGAATTAACCACGCCAGTTTGCCCTCCTGCACAGTTTCACTGAAGCGCATTACCGTCCAGGATTTTGCACTTAAATCCATCGGATTATCGTAGACACCGGTGCAGTGACCGACTTCATCACGGATATCATTCCATTCTGAGCAAGCCACCTGACAGCCTTTGCAGCCAATGCAGGTGGAGACGTCGATAAGTTTTGCCACTTCGGCCTGAAAGTCCCGCGCCTGCGGGGGCGGCGTTACGCTGTTGGTCGCCGAGCGTTGAATAATATCTTGAGATTGCATAGACATGGGTTCCCTCCTTACGCCCGCTCAATGTTGACCAGAAACGCTTTGTATTCTGGCGTATGTGAGTTGGCATCACCCACCGATGGCGTCAACGTATTGGACAGAAAGCCTTTGCGCGTTGCACCTTCAAATCCCCAGTGGCAGGGAATCCCGATGGTATCTACACGTTTTCCGTCGATCGTTAACGTCTGCAAACGCTTTGTCACCACGGCTTTCGCCTTGATATAGCCGCGTTTAGACATCACCTTAACCATGTCCCCTGCGGCAATACCTTTCTCATTCGCCAGCGATTCGCCAATCTCAATAAACTGCTCAGGCTGCACGATGCCGTTAAGCCGGGCGTGCTTTGTCCAGTGGCGGAACAGCTCGGTAATGGAATAGGTGGTGGCGACATAGGGAAACGCATCGGCTTTGCCCATATTGGCGATATCGTCACTGAAAATACGCGCTACCGGGCTGGAGATGACCGCTGGATGCAGTGGGTTCGTTCCAATGGGTGATTCAACCGGCTCATAATGCTCCGGAAAAGGGCCATCATTCATTTTGTCGATCGAGAACAGGCGTGCAACGCCCTCCGGGTTCATGATAAATGGCCCGACATGGCTGTCTGGCGCAGACGCGTTGTAGTCCGCAACGTCCATCCCTGCCCATTTTTGACCATCCCAGTGCAGCAGTGCGCGTTTTGCATCCCAGGGCTTACCGGACGGATCGGCAGAGGCTCGGTTATACAGAATCCGGCGGTTGGCTGGCCACGACCATGCCCATCCTGGCGTACAGCCCAGCCCATAAGGATCGCTGTTATCGCGATTCGCCATCTGGTTACCCTGCTCCGTCCAGCTGCCGCAGTAGATCCAGCAGTAACTGCTGGTAGATCCATCATCACGAAGCTGGGCAAAGCTGCTGAGCTGCTCCCCTTTTTTCGCGATTAACCGACCTTCTGCGTCATACAGATCCTGAAGCGCCATACCATTTGCCTCACGGGCAAGCTCCTCGGGATGCGGATCGTAGGGATCGTTATAATTCCAGTTGAGATTGAGTAAAGGCTGCGGATTAGCCCCGCCCTCTTGCTGGTAAAGCTCTCGCAATCGCATAAAGAGCCGTCCCAGAATTTTACCATCATGTAATGCCTCGCCCGGTGGCTCTGCCGCCGCCCAGTGCCACTGTAGCCACCGGCCGGAATTCACAATCGATCCGTTCTCTTCAGCAAAGCAGGATGACGGCAAACGGAAGACTTCGGTCTGGATCGTCTCTGGCTTAACATCATTCATTTCGCCGTGGTTTTGCCAGAAGTTGGAAGACTCTGTTACCAGCGGATCAATGACCACCATGTATTTGAGCTTTGAAAGCGCGCGAGACGATTTGTTTTTATCGGGGAAGGCAGCAAGCGGATTGAAACCCTGAACAATATAGCCGTTGATTTTGCCCTCCAGCATCAATTCGGCCTGCGTCATCACATCATAAAGACGATCCCATTTCGGCAACCAGTCATAGCCCCAGTTATTTTCCGCAGTGGCATGTTCTCCCCAAAAGCTTTTCATCATGCTGACGAAAAACGTCGGCGTGTTCTGCCAGTAGTTCACCTCATTAACCCCCAGTGCAGGCGGTGTAATCTGTGAAATATAGGTCTGATAATCTGGCTGATGCTCTGAAGGCAGAGGCATGTAGCCCGGCAGATTGGTCGACAGCAATCCCAGATCGGTATAGCCCTGAATATTCGAGTGACCGCGCAGCGCATTAATGCCGCCACCCGCCATACCGATATTGCCGAGCAGCAGCTGCAACATGGCCGCTGCCCGGATAATTTGCGCACCGGAAGAGTGATGAGTCCATCCCAGCGCATACAATATCGTTGCTGTGCGATTCGGCACGCTGGTGCTGGCCAGCATTTCACAGATACGGGTGAAGTCTGCGACTGAGGTCCCACATAATCGATTCACCATCTCTGGCGTATAACGTTCGACGTGCTTTTTAAGCAGATTCCACACACAGCGCGGATGACGCAGTGTGGTATCCCGTCGCGCATTTCCCTGTTCATCGAGCTGATAGAACCAGCTGGATTTATCATACTGCTTCTTATCCGCGTCAAAACCGCTGAACAAGCCGTTATCAAAGGCGTAATCATCGCGAATCAGCAGGCTGGCATTGGTGTAATGCCGGACATATTCATGCTGAATACGGTCATGTTCAATCAGGTAGCGGATGACGCCAAGCAGGAACACGTTGTCCGAACCGGCGCGAATCGGCGCATAGACATCGGCAACGGCGGCGGTTCGGTTGAAACGCGGGTCCACCACAATCACCGTGGCGTCATTTTTAGTCTGCGCCTCAATAACCCATTTAAACCCTACCGGATGCGCTTCAGCCGCATTGCCCCCCATAACCAGCACAACGTTGGCATTTTTGATATCGACCCAGTTATTGGTCATGGCGCCGCGGCCGAACGTTGGAGACAGCGCAGACACCGTGGGCCCATGACACAAACGTGCCTGGCAGTCTATCGCGGTCATGCCTAAACTGCGGGCAAACTTACCATCGAGCATGCCCGTCTCGTTACTGGCCGCCGAGGAGCACAACATGCCCGTTGTGGTCCAGCGGTTAACCGTGACGCCTTGGGCATTTTTCTCAATAAAATTCGCATCGCGATCGTCTTTCATCAGACGGGCAATGCGGTTGATGGCCTCATCCCAACTGATGCGCTGCCAGGTGTTTGATCCCGGCGCACGATACTCGGGGTACTGCAAACGGGTTTCACTGTGAATATAATCCAGTACACCGGCCCCTTTCGGGCAGAGCGAGCCACGACTGACCGGATGGTCCGGATCGCCCTCTACGTGGTAGATACGTTCTCTCACGTTTTTAGCGGTGTCGCCCAGGCTGTAAATCAACATGCCGCAGCCGACAGAGCAGTAGGTACAGTTATTGCGTGTCTCTTTCGCTTTTATCAGTTTGTATTGACGGGTTGCTGCCTGCAAAGAGAAAGAGGATAAAAATCCGAGAGATGCAACAGTGGTTCCGGCCAGGCCGCCTGCGCAGATGCGGAAGAATTTTCTTCGGCTGAGTTCCATGTAGCCTCCAGAGTAAAAGAACAACAACGAAAAGTTGCACAGACTATAAGGTTATTTAGTCCCGAAAACCATTGACTCTGTATGGTTATTGATGCAGCGCAATATTCTATTTGTTAAGCCCGATCGCAGTGTTGATTAAAACGGGTGCAGAAGCTGTTTTGCGCTATCTGCGGCACGCTCTCAGAGAGTGCTCACAGTGACGAGAAGCCTGAGAGCCGCACAATGCTGGGCACAACGCAAAAAAAAGCGAGGCCGAAGCCTCGCGTAGGGTTGCCGACATTAATCGTAATAAGGCACCTTACGATCGGTACCGTTAATATTGATGAGCACAAAACCCGTCGGCGTCGTTTTGTTGGTCGGTGTGCCAACCGCGGTAGCGAGGGTCACCACGCCTTTTTCATTGGCTCCCAGCCCTGCCACGCCATTGTGCAATCCAAAGCGTGCCGCTGGCTTGAGCGTTCCCACCTTCGATACGTCATCAACCAGCGACATATCACTTTGAAACAGGGAACAGGAACCCGTATCAAAGCGCGTTGGTCCGGTGGTTTTCAGGTTAAACATGGTTTCGCCGCTGTTGGCTCTTAGCTTAACCCACACGCCAGCATAGGTGGTGCCCACCCGGTTGTAACGGATATCAATAACCGCTGGCTGCCCCATATGACAGGCATCAGCCCAGACCGTATCCAGTCGTTGCAGGTTGATCCAGGTCTTCCCGGTGCCGGGCATGTTGATGGGCGATCCTGCTGTCCCCGAAGGCGTGGTGTTATCCGCTTTACCGATCAACTCAATGACCCATTGCTGATTGGGTGACGGGAAAAACACCTGACCTAAACGGTACCAGTTATCCGTCTCGGTGTTATTCACCACCTTGTAGCCGCTAAAGTACCCTGCCCGCAGCGAACCACTCATAAAGGTGCCGTAGTTCTCGTCACGACGGTAACCATACTCAAAGGTGGAAAGCCATTTCCCCCCGACCAGATCCTGACTGAGTTTGGAGCCTGACTGCAGGTTAATATGACGCATTACCACGCGTGCATTATTCAGTATCAATGGCGCACTACAGTTCTCGACATTGAGCGTATCAATGGTCCAGCCGCCATCGGACAAATCGCCGGGATTGCGCGTATGTTCGATCCATACGTTGCGCATGATCGCCTGCGTCATGCGCGGCATATACAGCGTGGCATCGCCATAGCCCGTCTGGAAATTGGCATTACATAACTCAATGGCTGTGGAGTGATCCCAGACGCCTTTGGGTGAACCTGACCAGCCGATATCGAAAACGCGCGAGTAGGTGGTATTGGTATAGATTTGCTCAAACTTACTGTCGAGCGTGTCCTGCAGCTTAAAGATGGTTCCGCCGCTGCGCTGCCCCCGAAAGCAGCTGATATTAACGATTTGCCCTGCCATACAACTGTTTTCAAAAAACGCCTGAACATTGCTGCACATTTCAGGGGTAATGGTTGCCGTGTTGGTGACAGTATCGGCACTGGCCTGTCCGTCCCAGGTAATCCCGCGAATGGTGGTACGCCGAGCCTGAACTTTGAACAGGGTATTGGCACTTTTATCTGACACGATGGTGGTGCCGGGCAGAGAACCCAGCGCCAGATCGTCCCCGGCCAGACCAAAGAAGGGGATTTCCGTCTCACTCAAGTCCATGGGCATAATCAGGAAGCGCCCGCCAGGGAAACGTACCGGCAATCCCTTCATATTCTGGCTGTAAGTTTGTGACCAGCCGAGAATACGTTTAAACGCATCGGTGTCATCCGTGACGCCATCGCCTTTTGCACCAAAATGCAGGATGTTCACTTCTCGCGGATCGTTGATTGAACGCTTCCAGTAGAAGCCGTTTCCTATGGCTACCGTACCGCCATCATCTTTTAAAATCGTGGTGCCGGTAAACCCCACAAAATCGCCGCCGCCACGAAAGCTGGAATCTTTATCGTAGTAGCGTTTCAGTACGGCAATTTCACCTGGTTTTGACGGCATGGTCGTACGAAGCTCAGCAAATGAGTTAACTTCAATCATGATATCCTCCTCAGGATAATAAGCTGTAAATCAGAAAGTTAAAGAATCTTCGGCAGCGGAATGACCACACAGGACATCCCATAAATCGTTATGGCTGTTAATGGCGCGCACGGTGCGAATATCTGCTTTGTGAGCGTCATCGCCATGGGTGTAGATGGGGGAAAAGAGAATGCAGGCTGAATCGCTGTAGGTGGCAGGTTTATGGTTGGTGGTATTTGGACTGCTGCAGCTTGTCGCGAGCAGCAGCGTCATCAAGATTAAGGTTATCAGTCGCCACACGCTTCGCCTCCTCACTATTGCGTTGCTGTTGATGAGTAACATTCGCCATGCGATTTGCCTCTTGCCTGGCGCTGTCGGCTTCCGACCGGGCTTGCTGTTGCACCTTGCCGATCTTCTTACCTCCCACGTAGCTGGCAACGACGGCGATGATCAGTGCACCCATCGCCGCCAGCCCGTGCCAGCCGCTGGTAAACAGAGAAATAAACGTCATGATGTCTCCTTATTGCTGGGGCGCTTTTCATTCAGCAGGTTTTTCTGGCGAACAAATTGCGCGATGACGCCCATCGCCACCATAAAGGCGCCGATGAGACCAAGGTAATTGTGGGGAAGGATGCTCTTCACATCGTCAGGCAGCGTTTGCCACGCATTCAGCGCAGACGACGGAAATGACTGAACCCAGGCGCTGAGCATTGACCCCAGCGAAGCCAGCCATACAGACCAGGTTTTAAATAACAATTTGGCGTGAGAAACAAACTGCAGCGTGGTGAAGCGCTGCATTAACAGCAGAATAATCACGACAACTAATACCGCGATAATAAAAAACAGCCATCTCATAACAGCCCCCGATAAACGTCATAGTTACCGCTGCGCATAACGTCAGCATGACGTCTCACTCGACCGGGCGTTTGCCGTGCCCACAGGCTGTTAAGCATGGCATCGCCCGCCTCCGTAAAGTGTTCACGAGCGATTGCGCTGAGCATATTTTTAAACTGTAAAACCCCATCAACGCCCAACTGGTACGCCATGCTCAACAGCACGTCGGTACGTGCATCATTGCACTTTGCCAGCACCTGTTTCAGGGGAGCGCGACTCTGCATATCTGTCATCTTGTTTTCCAGAATGCATTGCTTCCAGACATCGCCTACGCGGCGCGGCACCCGCAGGACATAGTTGCTTAACGATGCGCCTTTAGGGCCAATCCGGATGCCGGCGGCGACCGTGGGGAACCCCAGGGTGTCGAGATAAGGCATTTCAGCGTAACCTTCTTCAAAATTCAGAATTGCAATAATCTGGCTCATAAAAACTCCTTAGTAAGGGTGCAGGCAACCCATCCCGTGCGGGAAAACATAAAACAAACTGATTAGTGCCAGAGATAAACGCAGCGGGAATTGCGATTAAAGGTGCAGCAGCACTAAAGCATTTGCGCAAAGGTCAGGCTCAGGAAGGAAGGATGGCGTTACCTGCGACAGGCAGTGAATCAACCGCGGTCACACGATTCAGCGAACCGCGTAGAGATGAACATGGGGCAGACAACAGTTATCAAAACCCGAGACGTCTTTATTTCTCAGGCGCGGCGCGGTTACAGCACGATCGACCGCTGGGGTAACCTGCCGCTGACAAATTTGTTCAGCACGCCGCAAAGGACGCGTTTCGGGCGGGTAGTTAAGTGCTTCGTCAATGCTTTGTTTAAGACGGTTGAGAGGTTGACGCCGCTGATGGCGGCGGGTACGTGCATTGCCCATAAAAACGCTTTTGCCATAATGAATTATCGCCATAACTCCTCCTGTGAATGAGTCTTTGGCGATAGGGTGGCAGGCGAGCGTTTTGGGTTTGAAGAACAAGCTCGAATGTCGCTGAATGGTGTTCACAGGCTCTCCTCCCGGCTGAATAATCAGTCAGGTGGAAGGGTCAGCAAAAGGGTACAGGCGGCATCTGACGACGCTGCATTATGCGCATCCACCCCATCCCAAAGCTCATTGGCTTTTGGGGGGTTTGATTCGCGCTTGTGCAGCGCCTCAATTGTTTAAGAGCGTTTCATCCATGTGGTAACACGTTCTTTCATCCATGCTCAAATTATTAACAGGTTCTTATGCTTTATCAAACACCACTGGTTAATTTATTTTTTACCATAAGTTAACTTTTTGAATTTAGACCGATTATTTTTTTGCCTTACAGGTGGCCCAGCCTGCTGAATTGTCTATCCCAGAATGTGATACTGCCCGGCCTGACTCATAATGACTTTTGCCAGCACGTTTAAATTCCCCGCCTCATTCCTGTCCAGATACCAGGTTTCATAACGCTTATTATCTGATATGACGGCAATTCTTTTGTGTTGCAGTTGCAGCCGCTTGAGATACAGCTGTTCATCCAGGGTGAAAATATAGATACCGTCGCCGTCAAACTGTTGGACGCTTATGTCCACAAACAGCTGATCGCGTGGTGCAAAAGTGTCGGACATGGCATCGCTGTTGATCGCAATTAATCGAATATGATCTGCCGGACGGCCGCTGAACAACACCCGGGCTTCATCCTGACCGTATTCGATGGCCTGAATGGTTTCGACAAAATCGTCCCCCACAGGCAGACCTGCGCCTGACTTCTGCCCTAAATCAAAACTGTTCACGCGGAAGGTGTTTTTTTGGCAGGGGACGTCGTGAAGCGGGTAAGGTTCGGGATGCTGATCCATACCATATTGCAACCACTCTACCCGCACGCCAAGCAGCTGGCTGAGCGCCAGTAAATTGCCATTATCAGGCACAGACTGAGCGTTAAACCATTTCCACACGCCCGGCGCTGAAATCTTACAACCCTGGCGTTGTAACGCGCAGGCGACCTGTTTGTTGCGTCCGTGTCCTGTAATGCCCGCACTTTCACAAGCGGCTATCAGCCTGGCGGTGAAAGCTTGTCGGGTACTCTCTTTTTTAACCATTAGTTAATAATCGACCATTGAAGAGGAGCTGAATGTTATTTTCATTATTGCTACCAGTTCATTTTATATTACCGCCAGTTTACTACCTAACCGCATTACTAAGCATTTCTGATTATTATTTGCAGTTTTACCGCACAGCGAACCATAAAACAGGGCGCAAAGCCGCGTACCGTCTCACCTTTCAGCAATCTTTTGTAAAAAATTGCACCGCGTCCGACTCATCCCCGCAGTAAAAAATAATCCCCACCGCTTAAAAAGCCATCAACGGCGGGAAAACTCTACCATTGAGTGGTGCGGAAAAAGCAGCATGAAAAAAAACGGGGGCCTGAATGGGCCCCCGTTTGTTTAAAAAATACCGTTATGCACGCAGGGTATCATCACCCCAGGCAATCCATTTGTAGGTGGTCAGCGCCTCCAGCCCCATAGGACCACGGGCATGCAGTTTTTGCGTACTGACCGCCACTTCTGCGCCCAGACCAAACTGCGCACCGTCGGTAAAACGGGTACTGGCGTTTACGTACACGGCAGAAGAGTCGACCTGCTTAACGAAACGCGCCGCGTTTTGCGTGCTGCGGGTCAGGATAGCGTCTGAATGCTGCGTGCCGTGCATACGAATATGCGCAATCGCCTCATCCATATCTGCGACTCGCTTGACGTTAAGATCAAGCGACAACCACTCATCGTCATAGTCGCCCTGTTGCACGGCAGTAACGCTGGCCGGCCCCTGCTGCAGCTGCGCCAGAATATTGGCATCGGCATGCAGAGGGATATTCTCTTCAGCCATGCGGGCAGTAAAAGCGGGCAGGAAGCGGTCAGCAATCGCGGTGTCAATCAACAACGTTTCCAGAGAGTTGCAGGCACTGGGGCGCTGCTTTTTCGCATTAACGATGATGTCCAGCGCTGGTGCGATTTCCATCGTCTCATCGATATAAATATGACAAACCCCAATCCCACCGGTAATGACCGGGATGGTCGCGTTCTCGCGACAGAGCTTATGCAGACCCGCCCCGCCGCGCGGAATCAGCATATCCACGTAACGATCCAGTTTAAGTAGCTGATTCACCAGTTCGCGATCCGGATTTTCGATAGCCTGAATCGCTGCCGCCGGTAAACCGTGCTGCTGGAGTGCGTTCTGAATCACCCGCACCGTAGCCGCATTGGTGCGCCACGTCTCTTTCCCACCGCGCAGAATGGCTGCGTTACCGGTTTTTAAGCACAGGCTGGCGACATCCACGGTGACGTTTGGACGCGCTTCATAAATCACGCCAATCACGCCCAGCGGCACCCGGCGGCGCTCAATCCGTAGCCCGCTATCCAACTGACCGCCATCCATCACCTGCCCGACCGGATCGGCTAACTGGCAGACCTGGCGAACATCGCTGGCAATCGCGCTAAGGCGTGCAGGCGTTAAGGTCAGACGATCGAGCAATGCCTCACTCATTTTGTTCTGCCGCGCCTCAGCCAGATCCTGCTGATTCGCGGTCAAAATAACGCTGCTTTCCGCTTCAAGTCGGTCAGCAATCGTCAGTAAAACCTGATTTTTTTCGGCTGCAGACAGATCCGCCATTGCCCAGGCCGCGGCACGCGCCGCCTTACCCATTTCTTCAAGCATATTCGTTCCTTAGCTGACGATCATGTCGTCACGATGTACCGCAACCGGCCCGTACTCATAGCCCAGAATGTCGCTGATCTGTTGACTGTGGTGGCCTGCGATCATGCGCATCGCGTCACTGTTGTAGCGCGAGACGCCGTGGGCGATATCGCGCCCCTGCAGGCTGCGAATACGGATCACTTCTCCGCGAGAGAAATTGCCCTGAATATCGCGGATACCTTTAGGCAACAGTGAGCTGCCGCGCTCAATAATCGCGGCAAGCGCGCCGTCATCCACGGTGATCTCACCGGCCGGCGGCGCACCAAAAATCCAGCGCTTACGGTTTTCAAGCGGCGTTTGCTGAGCATGAAACAGGGTGCCCACCGGCTTGCCCGCAATTACGTCACTAATGACGTCGCTTCGGCTGCCCGCAGCAATAATCACGTCAATACCGGCCCGGCAGGCGACATCTGCAGCCTGGAGTTTAGTCGACATCCCGCCCGTGCCTAATCCTGATACGCTATCGCCCGCCAGGGCACGCAACGCGTCATCGATGATATGAACATCGCTGATTAATTCAGCATCCGGATTATTGCGCGGATCGGCGGTAAAGAGTCCCTGCTGGTCGGTCAGCAAAAGCAGTTTGTCCGCGCCGCCCAACATTGCTGCCAGCGCAGAGAGGTTGTCATTGTCACCCACTTTGATTTCAGCGGTGGCAACGGCGTCATTTTCGTTAATGACGGGCACGATGTGGTTGTCCAGCAAGGCACGCAAGGTATCACGCGCGTTCAGGAAGCGTTCGCGATCTTCCATATCGGCGCGGGTCAGTAACATCTGACCGATATGAATGCCGTAGATGGAAAACAGCTGTTCCCACAGCTGGATAAGACGACTTTGCCCCACCGCAGCTAACAGCTGCTTTGAGGCGATGGTCGGCGGCAGTTCGGGGTAACCCAGATGTTCACGACCGGCTGCCATCGCGCCAGAGGTGACAATCACAATACGATGGCCGGCGGCGTGCTGTTGCGCGCACTGACGCACTAATTCCACCATGTGCGCTCTGTTTAACCGACGTGAACCGCCGGTAAGAACGCTGGTACCCAATTTGACCACAAGGGTCTGACTGCCACTCATGTTGTCCTGCCGTAAAAAATTTCTGTGAACGGACTTTTTAACAGGTGCAGTGAGGGAAGCCAACAGCCTGTAAGGGAAAAACTGCAAATTTCGCAGAGCGTCAATTAGACCAAAAGTTCCCCATTAACAACAAAACATCAAAATTGTCATAAAAAGTTCATCATTGATCGGTAAAAAGTCCGTGTTTTACAAACTTTTTCATTAATGCCTCAAAAGTTTTCTTGTTGTAACAAGGCGGCAACTGAATGCCCCCCGGCCTGTTGACTGAGCATCCGGAGAATAAAGGCAGCCATGCCTGTAACAAGAAGACGTTGAGGACAAAAAAATTTTACTCATTGGGATTGATAGCAAATGAAGAAAAGTACACTGGCAATCGTGGTATCTGCTCTGGCCCTGACCTCTGCTGCTCAGGCCGCTGAAGTTTATAACAAAGACGGTAACAAGCTGGATTTCTACGGCAAGGTTAAAGCCGAGCATTACATGAGCGATGCCGCTAGTCAAAACGGTGATAAATCCTATGTGCGTATTGGCTTTAAAGGCCAGACGCAGATTAACGATATGATGACCGGTTACGGCCAGTGGGAATATCAGTACAACGCCAACAACTCAGAAGGCTCCGATGCGAACAGCGGCAACAAGACCCGTCTGGGCTTTGCCGGTCTGAAGTTCTCTCAGTACGGTTCATTCGATTATGGCCGTAACTACGGCGTGCTGTATGACGTTGAGTCACTGACTGACGTCTTCCCGGAATTTGGCGGTAATGGTACAGCGATTACCGATAACTTTATGGCACAGCGCGCCTCTGGCGTAGCGACCTACCGTAACAACAACTTCTTTGGTCTGGTGGATGGTCTGAAGTTTGCTCTTCAGTATCAGGGCAAAAATGATTCTACTTCTGCTAACAGCCGTACCGACGTATTACGTCAGAATGGTGATGGCTACGGTGCATCACTGGGTTATGCCATTGCTGACACGGGTGTAAGCGTATTAGGTGCCATCACCTCTTCTGACCGCACCAACTCCCAAGCAGCAGGAATCTATGGCCGCGGTGATAAAGCCACGTCATGGGGCACAGGCCTGAAATATGACGCCAACAGCATTTATCTGGCGGCAATCTATACAGAAACCCGCAACATGACGCCAATTTCTGTTCCAGGCAGTTTCAGCAATTCTACAAGCTCTGTAAGCGGCTTCGCCAACAAAGCAGAAAACCTGGAACTGGTTGCTCAGTACCAGTTTGACTTCGGTCTGCGTCCATCCATTGGTTACGTTCAGACCAAGGGCAAAGATATCGAAAACGGTATTGGCAACGAAGACCTGGTTAAATACATCGACGTGGGCGCGACCTACTACTTCAACAAAAACATGTCGACGTTTGTTGATTACAAAATTAACCAACTGGATAAAGACAACAAGCTGGCACTTAACAACGATGACATCGTTGCAGTCGGCCTGACTTACCAGTTCTGATGAATCTGAGTCTTGCCTGACGAGAGGGACGGTCGAGGGATTGACGGCCCGCGTGATGGACAGACTTAGTGCTTTACCCTCAATGTGAATGTGTCTGTTAAAAGGGCGAGTTGCAAAACTCGCCCTTTCCTTTTGTGTTTTGTGTTCCGGCCCACCGCTCTGTCCGCTTTCCGGCACGTTGGTGCGTAGGCAAACATTCCCGCCAGGCCCATAAAAAAAGGCCCCCGCAGGGTAATGCCGATCATTTAAGGATCGGTTGACCGATCCAGTGGCAGGTGTAAAAAGGGTTCATGTTCATCATGGACCCTT
>NZ_JALNPN010000072.1:0-200 GCF_024520835.1 Pantoea sp. Fr+CA_20 | reverse complement strand
GGGTGATTAGCTCAGTTGGTAGAGCATCTCCCTTACAAGGAGGGGGTCGGCGGTTCGAACCCGTCATCACCCACCACTCTTAACAAGGTTTAAGATGGCCCGCAGTGTGCAAGAGATAAGATATGGGTGATTAGCTCAGTTGGTAGAGCATCTCCCTTACAAGGAGGGGGTCGGCGGTTCGAACCCGTCATCACCCACCA
>NZ_JALNPN010000071.1:0-207 GCF_024520835.1 Pantoea sp. Fr+CA_20 | reverse complement strand
ATCCGGAACAAGCTGAAAATTTGAAACGACGCATTGTCGTGTTCCTCCGTAATAAGGAACACAGGACAACGCGTTCGGGTCTCTCAAAAGCTTACAGCTTACAAGCTAACTGTGAAGCCGTTACGGCAGAACAGATAAAACGCCTGTGGGTTGTGAGGTTAAGCGACTAAGCGTACACGGTGGATGCCCTGGCAGTCAGAGGCGATG
>NZ_JALNPN010000070.1:0-207 GCF_024520835.1 Pantoea sp. Fr+CA_20 | reverse complement strand
TGAATCGCCACGGATTTAACAGACATCTCAGAGTCATTTAAGATGGCTTAAAGAGAGGTGCCCATGAGCGGTAAGCGTTATCCCGAAGAGTTTAAAATTGAAGCAGTCAAACAGGTTGTTGATCGTGGTTATTCTGTTTCCAGCGTTGCAACACGTCTCGATATCACCACCCACAGCCTTTACGCCTGGATAAAGAAGTACGGTCCG
>NZ_JALNPN010000069.1:0-209 GCF_024520835.1 Pantoea sp. Fr+CA_20 | reverse complement strand
TGAAGAAGCGTTTTTCCGACGAACAGATCATCAGTATTCTCCGCGAGGCTGAAGCCGGAGTTTCTGCCCGTGAACTCTGCCGTAAGCACGCCATTTCCGACGCCACGTTTTATACCTGGCGTAAGAAGTATGGCGGCATGGAGGTGCCTGAGGTTAAGCGCCTGAAGTCGCTTGAGGAAGAGAACGCCAGACTCAAGAAGCTGCTCGCC
>NZ_JALNPN010000068.1:0-216 GCF_024520835.1 Pantoea sp. Fr+CA_20 | reverse complement strand
TCTGTCGCAACGTCGTGCCTGCAGACTCACAGGTTTGTCCCTGTCGACCTGCCGCTATGACGCTCAGCGTCCGGCGGCTGATGCCCATTTATCAGGGCGCATTACTGAACTGGCACTGGAGCGCAGGCGTTTTGGCTACCGCCGCATATGGCAGTTACTGCGCCGTGAAGGGCTTCTGGTTAATCACAAGCGCGTGTACCGCCTTTATCATCTGAA